>JBKPFE010000064.1:0-2601 GCA_046728705.1 Actinomycetota bacterium | reverse complement strand
ATCAGCTTGAGGAGGATGTTCTCGACGTCCTCGCCGACGTACCCTGCCTCGGTCAGCGCCGTTGCGTCGGCGATCGCAAACGGAACGTTGAGGATCCGGGCGAGCGTCTGCGCCAGGAGCGTCTTTCCGCAACCGGTCGGGCCGAGCAGGAGGATGTTTGACTTCTGAAGCTCGACGTCGTGGTCCTCGGTCCCCATCTGGACGCGCTTGTAGTGGTTGTAGACGGCGACGGCGAGGGTTCGCTTCGCCTCCTCCTGGCTGACGACGTAGTCGTTGAGGACGGCGTAGATGTCCCTCGGGCGCGGCAGGTTCTCGAGGTCGAGTTGGGACGGAGCGGTGAGCTCCTCGTCGATGATCTCGTTGCAGAGATCGATGCACTCGTCGCAGATGTAGACGCCGGGGCCGGCGATCAGCTTCTTGACCTGTCGCTGGCTCTTCCCGCAGAAACTGCAGAGAAGCTGCTCGTTGCCGTCGCTCGCCCGCGCCACCCTAGTACTCCTTGTACTCCGAAATCGCCATCCGTGCTAGGGCCTGGTGGAATCTCTGCTCGTGATCACTGTGTCGATGATGCCGTATTCCTTGGCGTCCTGCGCCGACATGAAGTAGTCGCGGTCGGTATCGCGCGAGACCTTGTCGAGCTCCTGGCCCGTGTGCTCGGAAAGGATCTCCTCCAAGCGGCGCTTCAGGTTCAAGGTTTCTCGGGCGCGGATCTCGATGTCGGCCGCCTGCCCGCCCGGGCCGGTGGGCGTCCAGACCTGGTGGATCAGGATCTTGGCGTTCGGCAACGCCATCCGCTTTCCTTTTGCGCCTCCCGCTAGGAGCAGAGCGCCCATCGACATCGCGATGCCCACGCAGATCGTCTGCACGGCAGGCTTGATGAACTGGATCGTGTCGTAGACCGCGAGACCCGCGTACACGTCGCCACCCGGCGAGTTCACGTAGAGCGCGATGTCCTTGTCGGGGTCCTCGGACTCGAGGTGGAGCAGCTGGGCGATGATCAGGTTGGCGATCTGATCGTCGATCGGCGTGCCGAGGAAGATGATGCGTTCGTTCAACAGGCGCGAGTAGATGTCGAAGGCGCGCTCCCCGCGCGACGTCTGCTCGATCACCATTGGGACTAACGGGCTCATGCAGGCTCCTTGCTGCCGGGGGTCCACAACTTCGCAGCCGTTTCGGGCTTTTCCTTCTCTGGGGTCCAGAGCTTGTCTCGGGCTCGGGCGAGCTCGACCGGGATCCGCTTGACCTCCGCGGCGATCCGATCGAGCGTCTTGCGCAGGCGGAGATCGGCGCGCAGTGCCTCGTAACGGCCCGCGTCCCTGACCTGGGCGGTCAGCTCCTCTGCCTCCTCGGAATCATCGGCTTGCTCATGGATCAGCTCCTCGACCTCGGCGTCGGCGACCTCGATCCCGAGCTTGTTCGCCGCGGCCTCGAGCACGATCTCGCGCGCGAGCGAGCGGCGAGCCTCGTTCTCGATGTCGGCCTGAATCTCCTCGGGAGAGCGGTTGCTCAGCTGCAGGTACGCCTCGGCACTGATCCCGCGACGCTCGAGTGAGCGGACGAGCGCATTCCAGAGATCGACCGCGCGCGCCTGAACGAGGCCGTCGGCCAATTCGAGCTCGGTCGCGTCGACGAGCGCATCTACTGCTGCGGCGCGGAGCTGCGCCTCGAGCTCCGCCTCCAGCTGCCCGCGTAGGCGGCTCTCGATCTCCCCACGAAGCTCGTCGAGCGTGTCGAACTCGGTGGCGGCCTTGGCGAGCTCGTCGTCCACGGGCGGGAGCACCTTCTCCTGAATCTCTTTGAGCCGAACGGTGAGCCGCGACTGGGCCCCGTCGGGCAGCGCGTACTCGACCTCCTTCTCGCCACCGGGCTCCATGCCGACGAGCGCCTGCTCGATCTCCGGCAGGAGACGTCCTGCTCCGAGCTCGACGACGTAGTCGCGCTGCGCGTCGCCATCATCCGTGACGAGATCGACGACGAGGACGTCGCCTTCACGTGCCGGCCGGCCCTCGACCGGGGCGAGGTCGGCGACGATCGAGCGAAGCACCTCGAGCTCGGCGTCGATCAGCTCCTCGGGGACCTCGGCTTCAGCTGCGGGAACCTCGAGCGTCGTCCAATCGGCGACCTCGGGCATCGGCTGCACGGCGACGGTCGCCGTGAACTCGAACGGGTCGGACGGCGACGACGGGAGCTCGTAGCCGTACTCCGGCGCCTCCACGGGACGGACGTTCGTGTCCCGGAGCGCCGCCCGGAACCAGCCGCCGATGTGGCTCTCGACTGCCTCCGCGTAGAGCCGATCCTTGCCGACCCGCGCCAGCAGCACCGGCATCGGCACCTTCCCTTTCCGGAAGCCGGGGATCTTCAAGCTGCCGGCGAGGTCGGAGGCGGCGTGGTCGATCGCGTGCTCGACGTCGCCGCTCGGGACCTCGACGGTCATGCGAACACGGCTCTCGGGGAGCTCTTCGACCGTCGCCTTCACAGAACGGCCATTGTGCCAGCAGTCCCCCGGGCTGCCGCAGACCCGGAGGCGACTGCGCTAGAAGAGCCAGATCAGGAGCAGGATGATGATGATCAGGGCGAGGACGCCACCGCCGATATACATCG
>JBKPFE010000168.1:0-7744 GCA_046728705.1 Actinomycetota bacterium | reverse complement strand
GGTGCGGCGGGGGCCGTCCCGCCGCTCGTGGGCTGGGCGGCGGCGACGGGCAACCTCACGCTGCCGGCGCTCTACCTCTTCCTGATCGTCTTCTTCTGGACGCCGCCGCACTTCTGGGCGCTGGCGCTGTTGATCAAGCGTGACTACGCAGCGGCGAGGATTCCGATGCTGCCCGTCGTTCGCGGCGATCGCGAGACGGCGCGCCAAATCCTCCTCTATACGGTGGCGCTCGTCGCACTGACGCTGGCGCCCGTCTTCACCGGAACGTTCGGGCCGCTCTACCTCGTCGCCGCCGTGCTCCTCGGAGCACAGTTCCTCCGGCTCGCCTGGTCGCTCCGGCGGGAGCTGACACCGCGGCGCGCGAGCCTCCTCTTCCACTACTCCCTTGCCTATCTCGCGCTGCTTTTTGTCGCAATGGCCCTCGACCCGATCGTCCTGTGACCGAGCCGATCCCGGAAACCCGCCCGCCCGACTTCACGGTCGAGCCCGTCGAGCCCAACGTGGAGCTTGCGCACCGGAACAACGTGATGGGACTGGCGCTCTTCGGTCTGTTCCTCCTGATCTTCGGCGGCACCTTCCTGATCGCGTTCGTCTACCTCGCGCTGGATTGAGCTTCACGGGGATTTTTCTCGCGCGACCGGACCCGGTCCCGCGCGAGGGGATCAAGCTCGCCGTCAAGGATCTCTACGACACTGCCGGGCTGACCACGACCTACGGGTCGGTCGTGTTCGCCGACCACATGCCGGAACGCTCGGCTGCTGCCGTCACCCGGCTCGAGGCCGGGGGCTACGTGAACGTCGGCAAGACAAACCTCCACGAGTTCGCGTACGGCGTCACGTCCCAGAATCCGCACTTTGGAACCGTGCCGAACCCGATTGCGCCTGGACGGACTGCCGGCGGATCCAGCGGCGGTTCGGCCGCGGCGCTCGCCGCCGGGCTCGCCGAGGCGGCGCTCGGGACCGACTCCGGCGGCTCGATCCGGATCCCGGCCGCCTGCTGCGGCGTCGTCGGCTTCAAGCCGACCTTCGGACTTGTGCCGCTCGACGGCGTCTTTCCACTGGCGCCGACCTTCGACCACGCCGGCCCGATGGCGCGCACCGTCGACGGCTGCGCCCGAATGATGGAGGCCTTCGTTCCGGGTTTCGAGCTTCCAGACGGTGCCGAGCCGACCGTCGGCGTCGCCTGGCTCGAGCACTGCGACCCGCTCGTGCGGGAGCGCGTGCAGGAGGCGGCGGAGCGGCTGAACGCACGGGCAATCGACTTCCCGCTCGTCGAAGACGACGTTGGTCCGATGTTCATGCGCGAGGTCGCAGACGTGCACCGAGACCTCTTTGCCGAACACGCCGACTCCTACGGCGACAACGTCCGCGCCAAGATCGAGCGCTGTCTCGGCGTGACCGACTCGGAGTACGAGGCGGCGACGCGGCGCCGCGAGGAGTACCGCGAGCGCTGCGAGGCGGTCTTGGAAGGCTTCGACCTGCTGCTCGTTCCCACATTGGCGTTCGTCGCGCCGCCTCTGCCCGAGGACGAGCGTTCGGTGCGCGAGGCGATGATCCGTTTCACGCTTCCCTTCAACGCGCTCGGCTGGCCGGCGCTCGTTCTTCCAGCGGGACCTGCGGAGGACGGTTTGCCCAGCTCGATCCAGCTCGTCGGACGCGCACGCGACGACGGGCTCGTTCTTGCCACAGGTCTCAGGCTCGCCTAGGCGAGCAGCGACGCAACTGCGTCCTCGATCCGGCGCTCGGTTCGGAGCTCGGCGGTCGGCACGGGCTCGTCCGGACAAGCGAGGACGACGTCTCCGCCTCGCGCTCGAAACCGCACGACGTGGCGATGCAGCACTTCGAGGAACGCCGGGTCGACTGCATCGAGTCGGGAGAGGTCGGGCGCAACCTTCTGTCCACCGCGCTCGTAGACCGTGCGGAGCGCGTGATCGAGCTCGGCCCACGTCTCTCCGCTCGGTACACCTGAGACGGTGACGACGTCGGCTTCTCCCACGCAAGCCCCGCCGGCCGTGGCAGTCGTGACTGTGAACAGATGCGTCGCCCCCGGTGGGTCGCTCACGCGCCGGGAAGGATCGCGGCGACAGCATCCGCGAGCCGACGCTCGATCGTGAAGACGCGGCCCAGACCGGTGATCTCGAACGTCCTGAGCACGCGCCGGTCGTCGGTGACGACCACGAGCCAGCCCCCGAGACCGCGGAAGCGTTCGTGGTAGCGGAGCAGAACCTCGAGCGTGGTCGAGTCGATGAAGGTCACCTCGGCGAGATCGACCGCGACCGAGGTCCCGCCGAGCCCGACCGCGCCCTCGAGCGCCTGTTCGAGCGCCGGCGCGGTGTGCAGATCGACCTCGCCCGTAAGGGTGACGACGAAGGCATCCCCCCCGAGCGCCGCCGTGTTCACGCTGAACTCGAGCACGGACATCCCGGCGACGGTAGCCGCCGTCTCTTGAGCGTTTACCCGGGGCTGTGTCGAGATTCGCTCACACTGAGTGGTTGACGGGGACAGAGTCAATCCTGTCCCCGTGTGCCCAGAAGCTTGCCGCCTTACACGGCGGCAAGCTTGTAACCGACGCCTCGAACAGTGACGATTCGCTCGGGCCGCGCGGGGTCGCGCTCGAGCTTCTGGCGGAGGTTCGAGATGTGGATGTCGCAGGCGCGCTGGTCTCCCACGTACTCGCTGTCCCACAGGTGCTGCATGATCTCGCGGCGGCTGAAGACGCGTTCAGGCTGCTCGGCGAGGAGGAGCACGAGCTTGAACTCGGAGGGTGTCAGACGCTTCGGCTCCCCGGCCACGCGGGCCTCGTGCCGCATCGGGTCGAGCTCGAGCGAGCCGACACGAAGCTTTCCCGCCCGTCCGGTTCGGTCGAGCTCGAGACGGCGGAGGATGGCACGGATGCGTCCGATCAGCTCGGCCATCGAGAACGGCTTGGTCACGTAGTCGTCGGCGCCGACCTCGAGACCGAGCACGCGGTCGACCTCGGCTCCCTTGGCGGTCAGCATGATGATCGGGATCGCAGTCTCCGCCCTGATCCTCCGGCACACCTCTGTGCCGGACATCCCCGGCAGCATCAGGTCGAGGACGACGACATCGTGGTTGCCGCTCAGTGCGTGCTCGAGCCCGCTTTCCCCGTCGCCGGCCTCCTTGACCTCGTAGCCCTCGCTGCGAAGGGCGTAGGCGACGGAGTCCCGGATCGCCGGCTCGTCGTCGATGACGAGGACACGGTTCACGACTTCACGATCCTGGCGGCGAGCGGGAGGTGAAGCGTTACGAGCGTGCCTGCTCCCGGCTCGGAGAGAAGCTCGAGACCACCACCTAACACCTCGGCCGATTCCTTGGCGATCGCGAGCCCGAGGCCGAATCCACGGTCGTCGGGGCCACCGGCTCGGACGAATCGGTCGAACACGCGGGGTTGCACGTCAGGCGCGATCCCGGGACCTGTGTCGCGAACGCGAACCTCGAGGGCGCGCTCGGAGACCGCCTCGGCGACGATCTCGATGCGGCCGTGCTGTGTGTACTTCACCGCGTTCCCGATCACGCTGCGTAGTGCCTGCTCGGTGAGGTCCGCGTTGACGACGGCCGCCAGGTCATCCGGGCAGGACAGCTCGATCTCGACTCCGGTGCCTGGTCGCGCGCCGGCGACGAGGTCGGTGAGGAGCGGCCGGAGCAGCAGGACTTCCGATCGAGGCGGCTCGAGCAGCGCCTGCGTGCGGGCAAGGACGAGCAACGCACGCGTGAACCGCTCGAGGCGCCGAGCCTCGCGCTCGATGTGGCCGAGAAAGCGATCGCGCTCCTCGGTGTACTTCGCGCCCGCCTGTAGGACCTCGACGGCGCTGATGATCCCGGCCAACGGGCTCTGGAGCTCGTGGGCGGCATTCGCGATGAAGTCGCGCTGCGCCCGCTCCTGCGGGCTGAGATCATTGTCGTGCTCGTTCCTCATCGATGACTCCCCCCTTTTGTAGCGATAATCGAGCTCAGTGGATGAACGCGGCAAGCGGATCGGCCGGAACGAGGCGCTCTTCCGCGAAGTGAACGAGCGGCTGCGCGAGCTCGGCGAGGGCTTCAGTCTGGTCAGCGAGGAGGCAGAGTTCGTGTGCGAGTGCGCGTCGAGCTCGTGCGCCGCGCAAGTTCGCATGCCTCTGGCCACCTACGAGGAGATCCGCTCGGACCCGAAGCGGTTCTTCGTAGTGAAGGGCCACGAGGAGCTGGAGTACGAGCGGATCGTGTCGGACAACGCGGACTATTTCATCGTCGAGAAGCTTCCCGGCGGCCCGGCCGGGATGGCGATCAGAGAAGACCCGCGATCTTAGCGGCGTCCTCGTAGACCTCGTCGCGCCCGAAGACGTCCAGCTCCTCGGAGAGCAGAGCGCTGGGGTCCAGCTCCTCCGCGTACGGGATGTCGTCAGCAGGCTCGCGCGCGACTTCGACGCCCGCGCGCGAGCGTAGCCACCCGGCGAGGAGCGCCGTCTCGGCAGGAGGGCCGGCAATCCGGTCCGGCAGCTCGGGCCACTCGCGGGCCAGCGCCTCGCGCCAGGGCAAGGTCCGCCGCCAGGCGATGTCGGAGACGGCGGCGATCGCGAAGAACTGCTCGAGCTCCGCGTAAGCGCCGGGAACATCCGGCCACTCGGCGGAATCGACTATCAGCCTGTTGACGATCGCAAGCATCTGCCGGAACTGCTCGGTCCTGAACGCAGGGCGGCCGCGCCAGCGAATAAAAACCGGCAGATCCGGGAGCAGCAGCGGCATTGCGACGCTGGCCGGAGCTTCCGAGCGCGGACCGCCCAGCCCCAGCTCCACAACCTCGTTGCAGAGCTTCCTCTCCTCACCCTCGAGCGGATGGCACTCGAGGAAGACCTTTGCCGCCAGCCGGTCGCCTTCCTCCGGCTGCGGGAAGAGGAGCAGCGTGCGCGACGGGTGCTGCTCGCCCAGGCCCGCGAGTGCCTCGGTCGCGGCGGCCTGCCACTCCTGCGGGACCCAGGCCATGTGGGTGAGGACGCTGGTGCGGAGGTCCGGGGCTCCGCCGCGACCGACCCGGAGACGCAGGTCGGCCAGCGCGTTCTCGATCTCCTCGATCGTCGCGCAGTCGTCCGCCCAGGCTTCGATCGCTACCGATGCCACTCCACGAGCTCCTGCGCGGCGTCCGGCCCCCACGTCCCGGCCACGTAGTTGGGAAAGCTCGGCCGCTCACGCTTCCAGGCGGCCGCGATCGCATCGACCAGCGCCCACTGCTCCTCGATTTCGTCCGCCCGGGTGAAGAGCGTCGAGTCGCCGAGCATCGTGTCGAGGATCAGCCGCTCATAGGCGTCGGGCAGACCGGTCCGGAAGGTGCCGCCGTAGAGGAAGTCCATGTGCACGGTCCGCACCTGCATGCCCTCGCCGGGAACCTTGGCGCCGATTGCCAGCGAGACGCCCTCGTTCGGCTGGACGTGGACGAAGAGCACGTTCGGGCGTAACGCGCTCACGTCCTCGAAGGGTGGATGCGGCGCCCGCTTGAACTGGATCGCGATCGTCGTCTCCCGCCGCGGGAGCCGCTTGCCCGTGCGCACGAAGAAGGGCGTGTCGGCCCAGCGCCAGTTGTCTACGAACAGGCGGGCTGCGACGAAGGTCTCGGTGGTCGAGTCCGGTGCGACACCCGGCTCCTCGCGATAGCCCGGAACCTCAACGCCCTCGATGAATCCGCGGCCATATTGCCCGCGGACGACGAAGCGGGGGTTCGGGGTGCTGATCGCCTTCAGCACCTTCACCTTCTCGTTCCGCACGAACTCGGCGTCGAAGTCGACCGGTGGCTCCATCGCCGTCAGAGCGACGAGTTGGAGCAGGTGGTTCTGGAAGATGTCGCGGATCGCGCCGGCCTGCTCGTAGTAGCTGGCCCGCCCCTCGATCCCGATCGACTCGGCGACCGTGATCTGGACGTGGTCGATGAACTGGCGGTTCCAGATCGGCTCGAAGATCCCGTTGGCGAAGCGCAGCGCCAGCAGGTTCTGCACCGTGTCCTTGCCGAGGTAGTGGTCGATCCGGAAGACCTCGTCCTCGGTAAAGTGGCGGGCGAGGAGCTCGTTCAGCTCGCGGGCCGAGGCGAGATCACGTCCGAACGGCTTCTCAACGATCAGTCGAACCCAGCCGGTCGCCGTCCGGCGCTCGCCGAGCGCCTTGACCAGGTCGGGCATCGCGGTGGGTGGGACGGCGAAGTAGTAGACGCGGTTCCCGCGCGTGCCGAGCTGCTCGTCGAGCTCGGTGAGGGTCTCCGCGACCAGGTCGTGACCGCGCTCGTGCCCGAAGTCCGTCGCGATGTAGCGCGTGGCCGCAGCAATCCGGTCCCAGACGTCGGAGCGAAACTCGTCCCGACCGAACTCCCGCACCGCCGCCTCCATCGCGGCGACGAACTCCTCGGTCGAATTCTCTGTGCGGGCAATGCCAACGACGGCGAACTGCTCGGGCAGGAACTTGCGCAGTGCGAGCGAGTAGAGCGCCGGGAAAATCTTCCGGCGTGTGAGGTCGCCAGAGGCGCCTAAGATCGCGAGCACGCAGGGCTCGGGGGTGCGGCGAAGCCGCAGGCCCTCCAGGAGCGGGTTCTCCTCAGTCGCGACGGACTGCGTGTCCACCGAACTGGTTCCTCAGGGCCGCGTTCACCTTGGCCGCGAACGACTCGTCCTGCCGGGAGGCGAAGCGGGCATAGAGCGCCGCCGTGATCACATGGAGCGGCACGGCGGCCTTGATCGCTTCCTCCACCGTCCAGCGACCTTCGCCCGAGTCCTCGACATAACCGCGGATCCCCTCCAGGCCCGGGTCCTCCTCGAGCGCGCGGGCGAGCAGGTCGAGCAGCCAGCTGCGGACGACGGAGCTGTGGCGCCAGAGCTCGGCGATCGCATCCAGATCGAGGTCGAACTCGGAGGCGTGCATCAGCTCGAAGCCCTCCGCGTAGGCCTGCATCAGCCCGTACTCGACCCCGTTGTGAGTCATCTTCACGAAGTGGCCGGCGCCGGATGGGCCGACATGGGCGTAGCCGTCTTCCGGTGCAAGCGTGCGGAACGCCGGCTCGACGACGGCCACGGCGTCGGGGTCGCCGCCGACCATCAGGCAATAGCCGAGCTCGCGCCCCCAGATCCCACCCGAAACGCCGGCGTCGAGGTAGCGAATACCTCGTCCCGCCGCCAGCCCGGCGCGCCGCTGAGAGTCGCGGAAGTTCGAGTTGCCGCCGTCGACGATCACGTCGCCCTGCACGAGCAGATTGAGCAGCTCTGCGACGGAATCCTCCGTGGGCGCGCCGGCGGGGATCATCAGCCACACGACCCGTGTCGGCTCGAGCTGCGAGACGAGCTCTTCGAGCGAGCCTGCGGTGCTTTCCGTCTGCCGGGCGTAGGTCGCGACCTCGTGCCCGTGCTCGCGGAGCCGTTCGGTCATGTTCCCGCCCATCCGGCCGAGGCCGACCATGCCGAGCTTCATAGGCGGATTCTGACGATGCGGCGGCCGCGCTCTTGCAGCGCCTGGAAGTCGCCGGCGGCCTGGGCGGCGATCAGCGTCCGGAACCCATAGGGCCGGCCCGGGATCGCCAGCTCCTCGCCGAGATCGTCGACGACCTGGACGAAGAGACCATTGTCGGGCCCGCCCTTGTGCAGTTGCCCGGTCGAGTGGAGGTAGCGGGGGCCGAGGCCCACAGCGACGGCGGCTCCCGTCTCCTCCGCGCGCCGCGCCAGCGGCTCGAGCTCTGCCTCGCGCGCGGGGTCGATGAACGCCAGGACGGCGACGTA
>JBKPFE010000271.1:0-4170 GCA_046728705.1 Actinomycetota bacterium | reverse complement strand
CACTGGGAGCACTCACGCATGCCCTTCGAGGAGTGGCAGCACTGGCTGATGCGCGAGGGCTTTGATCCAACGCTTTGGTTTGTCCTCGAGAACGACACGGAGGTGGTGGCCGTGGAGCTGTGTCGCGAGCACGAGGGTGAGCCAAGGCTCGGCTGGATAAGCGTCCTGGGAGTTCGCAAGCAATGGCGCCGGCAGGGACTCGGGCGCGCGCTTCTCTTGCATGCGTTCCACGAGTTCCGCCGCCGTGGCTTTCACGCCGCCGCGCTCGGCGTCGATGCGGAGAGCCTCACGGGCGCGAATCGACTCTACGAGAGCGCCGGAATGCGGGTCGTTCGGCAATCGGATGTGTACGAGAGGTCGATCTGATGTCGCGTCTGCGTGCCAAGTGTCCCGACTGCCTGGCCTACACAGCGGTTGCGCTCGACGGCGACTACGAGTGCCATGCGTGCGGGAGAACGTTCGCTGCCGGGCTCGTTCGCGTTCCGCGGGCCTGGGGGGACGGCGGGGAAGCAATGGCGGACGCTGCGTGGCTGCCGCTCGACTTTCCGGAAGCCGGAGTCATCGCCGAGGCCTCGCTCGAGGAACAGAACTTCGCGCTTGCGCTCGACCTTCCTGAGCGCCCGGTCGTTCTCGGCGGTTGTTGCTGCTCGCACATCGGTCCCGTCGAGGCGCTCACCGCCCGGCATGGCCGGATCGCGGTGCTTTGGTTCGACGCGCACGGTGATCTGAACACTCCCGAGACCTCTCCGTCTGGCGACAAGTGGGGGATGCCGCTGCGGATGCTTTTGGACTCGGGCGCCGTCGGCCCCACCGATGTCGCACTGATCGGCGCCCGCAACCTCGATCCACCGGAGAAGGACTTCATCGGGACGATCGGCCTCGGCCTTGGCGCACACGCGGTCGAAGGCGCGCTCGAGGACACCTCAGGGATGTACGTCGCCCTCGACTTCGATGCGCTCGCCGAGGACGAGGCTGCGTCCTGGATGCCCGAGCCCGGCGGGCTGGCCGTAGAGGAGGTCGAGGCGCTCTTGCGCTCGGCGCGGGAGCGCAAGCCGGTTCTAGGAGCCGGCTTCAGCGGACTTCTACGCCGGGACGCGAACCTCCAGCCAGTGTCACGGCTCACTGCCGCCCTCGGCCTCTCGGTTTAGTGCCTCATCCAGCAATGCATGCCGGCTTCTGGCCCGCGATCACGCGGCGCCAAAGTCCACCCTCCTCCTCACCAAGGCTCTCCAGCCTTGCCTCGCCGGAGTGCGACCTCGGGCTTGGGACGGTCGCGCCGGCAAAGCCGGCACGACCTCTTCTGGTCGGCGCCGACGAGTCGGCGCCTTCGGCTCGCGACCCAGAAGCTGGGCGGCATCACTGGAAGGGGCACTAGACTCGCGACGTGGCGGAGCGCATCGACGTCTCGATCGAGCACCGCAATCTCCCCGAGCCTGCGACCAACGAGAAGCCGCACCCGAACACCTGCCCGACCTGCGGCTCCCATTACCGAGACGACGAGCTGTCCGAAAACCTCCGCGTCTGCCCGCAGTGCAACCACCATTTCCCGGTGCGGGCGCGGGAGCGGATCCAGCAGCTCGCCGACGAGCGCACGTTCGAGGAGGAGGCCGCGGACCTTCGGTCCGAAGATCCCCTTGAGTTCTTCGACCTGCGCCCCTACCCCGAACGGCTGGCGGAGGCAGAGATCTCGACGGGGCTCGGCGACGCGATCGTGATCGGCCGAGCAGCGATCGAGCGCGTCCCGTGCGAGCTGTCGGTCATGGACTTCGCGTTCATGGGCGGCTCGATGGGCAGCGTCGTCGGCGAGAAGTTCGCG
Organism: Actinomycetota bacterium; assembly: GCA_046728705.1. Taxonomy (GTDB): domain Bacteria; phylum Actinomycetota; class Thermoleophilia; order Gaiellales; family Gaiellaceae; genus JACDAN01. The sequence goes on along the minus strand of JBKPFE010000271.1, from coordinate 2,354 downwards.
CGCGCGTGTGAGAGCGCGTCCGAGCGCGGTGTGCCGCTCGTCAGCGTCACGGCGTCCGGCGGCGCACGCATGCAGGAGGGGATCCTGTCGCTGATGCAGCTGCCGAAGACAGTTTGCGCGGCCGAGGAGCTCAAGGATTCGGGCGGTGCGCTGATCAGCGTGATGGCGCATCCGACCACGGCCGGCGTCATCGCCAGCTTTGCGTCGCTCGGGGACGTGATCATCGCGGAGCCCGGCGCGCTGCTCGCTTTCACAGGCCCGCGGGTGGTCCAGCAGACGACGCGCGAGAAACTGCCGGAGGATTTCGGCCTCGCCGAGTCCAACCTCCGCTTCGGGCACCTCGACGGGATCGTCGGTCGCCGCGATCTGCGTCCCTACTTGGGCCGAGTGCTCAGGCTCTTTTCTGCCAATGGCCGGTGAGGCCGAGGTCCATCTGCGCAACCGCCTGGGCCGGCTCAGGGGCCTGGGGCTGCTTCGCGGCGCCCGGATCTCGGGCGAGCTCGCGCGTCTTCAACGGCAGCTCGCGAAGATCACCGAGGCCAGCGACGAAGAGATCTGGCAGCACGTCGAGCTGGCGCGCCACCAGGACCGGCCGTATACGCTCGACTACGTCGAGCGTATCTTCGAGGACTTCGTCGAGCTGCATGGAGACCGGGCGCGGGCCGAGGACCCGGCGATGATCACCGGCCTCGCGCGCTTCGCCGGCCGGACGGTGGCCTTCATGGGCCACCAGAAGGGGCGAGACGTCCACGAGCGGACCCGGAGGAACTTCGGAATGACGTTTCCCGAGGGCTACCGGAAGGCGATGCGCATGATGGACCTGGCCGAGCGGCATCGCTTTCCGATCATCTCGCTGGTCGACACCCCTGGGGCGTATCCGGGTGTCGCGGCGGAGCAGCACGGGCAGGGCGGCGCGATCGCCCGGTCGCAGGCGCTGATGAGCCGGTTGACGGTTCCGATCACCGCCTGCATCATCGGCGAGGGCGGCTCGGGCGGCGCGATGGCCACCGCCCTGGCCGACCGGGTGCTGATGCAGGAGAACGCGATGTACACGGTCATCTCTCCCGAGGGGTGTGCGGCGATCCTCTGGCGCGACGCAGGCGAGAAGGTCAAGGCCGCGGCTGCCCTGAAGCCGGACGCGGCGAACTGCCTCCGGCTCGGCGTGGTCGACGCGGTCGTCCCCGAGCCTGAGGGCGGCGCGCACGAAAACCCGGACGAAGCCGCACGCCTGCTCGGCGAGGCGCTGCAGAGCTCGCTCGAGGATCTTCAGGGCATTCCCGGTGAGGACCTGCGGCGCGCGCGGCGCGCCCGCTTCCGCACCCTGGGCGTGTTCGCGGAGGCCCGAGAGCCGGTAGCCGCACCGAAGTAGATCGCTAGCGTTCGCTTGTGCCCCATCCAGCAATACATGTCGGATTCTGGCCCGCGATCACGCGGCGCCCGAGCCCACCCTCCTCACCAAGGTCTTCAGACCTTGGCTCGTCCGAGTGCGAACTCTGGCTTGAGCTGGCCGCGCCGACAAAGCCGGCACGGCCTATTCTGGTCGGCGCCGACGAGTCGGCGCCTTCGGCTCGCGACCCAGAATCTCGGCGGCATTACTGGACGGGGCACTAGTGCCCCGTCCGAAGCTCGCCGAGTACCGCAAGAAGCGCGACCCGAAGAAGACGCCCGAGCCCTTCGGCGGGAAGAAGAAGGGGAAGGAGCCGATCTTCGTCGTTCAGCGGCACGACGCCCGTCGCCTCCACTACGACTTCCGCCTCGAGCGCGACGGCGCGCTCGCGAGCTGGGCGGTGCCGAAGGGGATCCCGCTCGAGCCGGGTCAGCGCGCACTCGCCGTCCATGTTGAGGACCATCCGCTCGAGTACGCGACGTTCGAGGGCGAGATCCCGAAAGGCGAGTACGGCGCCGGCCTCGTCGAGATCTGGGACAACGGCACCTACGAGCTCGTCGACGAGAAGCGCGACGGCGGGCTGACGGTCCGGCTGGACGGCAGGCGGCTGGAGGGGACCTGGGCGCTCGTTCCCGCCAAGCTCGACGGCGACCCCAAGAACTGGCTCCTACTGAAGAAACGCGAGGACGGGGCGCAGGCGCCTCGCCCTCGGCGCAAGTATGCCCCGATGCTGGCGACCCTGGCGAAGGACGTCCCGGCTGGCGCCGAGTGGCTCTTCGAGGTCAAGTGGGACGGCTACCGGGCGATCGTCGACGTCCATGGCGGCGAGGCGACGCTCACCAGTCGGAGGGGCAACGACCTGACCGCGCGGTTCGAGTCGGTGGCGAAGGCAATCGAACGCGCCGTGAAGACGCCCGACTGCGTGCTCGACGGCGAGGTTTGCGCGCTGGACGAGGAGGGGCGCGCG
>JBKPFE010000329.1:0-3195 GCA_046728705.1 Actinomycetota bacterium | reverse complement strand
CCTTCGATGGGGCTCGCGCCGATCTTCGTCGAGAAGATCTTCGAGATCGTCCGGGAGATCAACGACCAGGGGACGCCGATCCTGCTCGTGGAGCAGAACGCTCTAATGGCGCTCGATACGGCGAGCCGCGGCTACGTGATGGAGACCGGTCGGATCGTGCTCGCCGACGACGCAAAGACACTCCGCGAGAACGAACAAGTTCGCAAGACCTACCTGGGCGCGGACTAGAGCCGCTCGGGGTCAGACCCAACGTCGAATCGCAAGCAAGCAAGCGGCTCGCGCTGCAGCTTGGGGTCAGACCCCTTGATACGAACGGGCTTAGATCTTGCGAAACGAAGAGGTGCACGAGACGCACCCTGGGCGATGACTAACGGGCTACGCGGATCGGGAAGTACGGAGGCGCCAGGATGTAACCGACGCGGGGCTCGCCTGCGGTGCGGGCGCGCGCCATGGCGATCGCCGCACCGAGGCTCCCGGTCGGCACGAAGCCGAACTGGCGGGCGGCGAGCGCATCGCGGCACCCGGCGACGAGCACCGCGCCCAGCCGGTCGACAACGGGCAGGCAGGCGGCCCAGTCGGCGAACGGCAGCCGTGGGTGGCAGGAGCGTCCCTCGCGGTACCCCTGGAGTGCGCGGGGATCGGCGGCGGCCGCCCGCTCGGCAGTGGCCCAAGACGCGGGCTCGCGGGCGGCCCGCGTGCCCAGTGTCCGCAAGGCGCTGAAGAAGGTCCGGTAGGGAGTCTGCGATGGGTGTGGGAAGCGTCGGTCGAAGGGCGAGAGGAGGATGGCGGTTCCGCCCTCCGCCAGCGGGAAGCGGTCGCGCCAGAGGCGGAGCGCGAGGCCCAGCGCGAGGTGGGCGGCCAACACCGGGTTGGGCCGCTCCCGTGGAAGGTGCAGTGTCGTCGCCGGGACGCCGATCACGACGATGTCGAGCGGCTCGTCCAGCATCGCCGACCGTGCATCGACACCGCGTAGGAGCGCCTCCACGTGCGCGACCGAAGGGGGGCCGCCGAAGACGGCCGTCGCCGTCAGCTCGCGCGGGATCGAAGCGAGCAGTCGACTCCGGATCGCCCCCGGCAGGGCGCGAAACAGGAGACGGACGGGCGACGCCGCGATCCGCTCCAGCGCCCTCGCGTCGTGGGGGTAGCCGTGAAAGGCGCCGGTGACGGCGGGCGGGTTGAGCGTGAGAGACGCCGCCATCAGCGGTACGCGGCGGGCGAGCTTGCGCTCGAGCGCAACCGCCAGCTCCCAGCCCTGCGAGGCGGAGCTTTCGACCAGCGAGAACGCGTCGGCCGCTCGAATCGCCTCCGGGCCCGATGCCGCGAGCAGTGTCGCCGGGCCCCCGTGGAGAAGCGTCTCGGCCGAGGAGACGACGACAACCGCGTCAGCGTCGACAAGCGCCGGATGCACACGAAGCGGAACGGGTCCCTCGTCGTCGAGCTCGACCAGGTCCTCACGCTCGGCGTCGTGGATCTCGACGCGGCCGGAGAAGCGCCGCGCGAGCTCCGGCAGAACGACGTACTCGAGCTCTCGCTGGCTCGGCCGGCGCCCGAGCCCCGTGGCGACGAGGAGCGTTTGACGCTCGAGCGGGACGCCGATTCGCTCGAGCTCGGCGACGGTCGCGTCGAGCGCCAGCGGACGCGGCTCGCGTTCCGCGCTCGGGATCGGCAGGGCGGGCGGCTCGACCACGATCGTGACGCGGCCACCGCGCGGCACGAGCTGTTCGAGCGAGTGGCCGGCAAGCGGGAAACGGAAGGCTTCGCGCACGGCGGCCCCGACGTCTGCGAGTGCCTCTCCGGGCGGCGGGGAGTGGAGGACGACCGCGTCGTCGGGCGGCTCGACGACCTGGAGCCGCGAGCCGGCGAGCAGCGGGACCTTCAAGGAATCGAGCGGTACAGGCGTATGAAGGTGCGTCTGAACCCTCGCCTGGGCCAGAACCGCGACGAGAGCAGGTTTGTCTCCCGCCAGTCGGTCACCATCGTCTCGTAGCCCTGCTCGAGCGCCCACGCAAAGGAGGCGTCGGTGAGCGCCACACCCGCGCCGCTGCCGCGGACATCGGGACGCGTCGCCGCCCAGTTGAGGAGGACTGCGCCCTCCGGGCGGGCGAGACCGGCGTGCACGCTCGACAGCGCCACTGGAGAGAGCTGGAAGGCGCCGACGATGCGTTCGTCCTGCTCGGCGACGAGGTTGCCGATCTGCGGGTTGGCCAGATCCTCGAGGATCACGGCGCGAATTTCCTCAGGGCGCTCGCGCGGCACACCGATGCCGAACACGGGCGAGCGCGCCTGGTGCTCGACGAGGAGCGGGGAGAGATCGACGAGCGCGTCGATGTCCTTCTCTTCGGCAAGGCGGGCGCCCAGCGGCCAAGCAACGTCGGGAATTTCGCGGATTCCGAAGGCGTGCTGTCGGCCGAAGCTCAGCCGGGACCACGCGTCCAGCAAGGCGGTGTCGGAGGCAGGCGCGATGACGTACTGACGCGTGCGGCCTTCGTCGAACCACTGGGCGGCCGCGACTTCGTAGAGATCACGCACATCCTCGGCTTCCTCGACCGCCTGCCCGGCCGGATCGACCCAGACGTTCGCGCCCCATCGGGTCTCGTCCTTCCGGGTCCCGAGCACGTAGCCGACGACCCGCCCTCGCCGGATCGCCAGTGCGCCGGAGGCGCCGTCGCCACGCCAGAGTGCCTCGATCTCGGCCCGAAAGTCGAAAGACTCGCCGAGCAACGGTTCCGCCTCGCGATGCCGGCGATGGCGCTTCTGCAGCAGCTCGGCGGCGGCGTCGAGATGCTCCTCGGCGAAGGGGTGGATTTTGAGGCCCGACATGGCCGGAGGACGATAGAGAATGTACGCCGGAGCCAGACTGAAGTCTGGCATCGGATTATCCCGTCCGGCGAGTGTATGCGTGCATACACTCGCCTCAGTGCCCAAGACGCTGACCGGCGAGGAGCTGCAGCTCGACGACGCGCCCGCGCGCGACTCCGAGCTGTTCCTGGTCGACGGCAACAACCTCGCCTACCGCGCCTACTTCGCGCTGCCTGAAGAGCTCGCCACGAGCGAGGGGATGCCGACGAACGCGCTCCTCGGCTTCACGAACATGCTCTTCAAGCTGCTGACGGATTACAAGCCGAAGGGCGTCGCGGTCGCCTGGGACACTCGGCCCGCCGAGCGGATGGAGGTGGCCGAGACCTACAAGGCCGA
>JBKPFE010000045.1:0-4126 GCA_046728705.1 Actinomycetota bacterium | reverse complement strand
CTCGAGCCGCCGGTCGGCGGCGCGAACCTTGGACCTGAGTGCCTGGGTACCACGCCGGTTGGCCATCTTCCCCGCCGAACGTGCTTGTCCACGTCGCTCGTCGAGGAGTCCCGTGAAGCGGTCGCGCTCAGTCACATAGCGCGCGTACGCCTCTTCTTCCCGCTTCCTTGCCAGGCCGCGGAGGCGCTCGTACTCGTCCCACGAGCCCGCGAACTCGCGCACTTTCCTTGTTTCCGCTTCGAACTCGACGATCCGCTCCACTGACTGCTCGAGAAACGCACGGTCGTGGGAGACGACCACGAGGGCGCTCGGCGTCTCCTCCACGAAGCGCTCCAGCAGTTCCAGGCCGTCGAAGTCGAGGTTGTTCGTCGGCTCGTCGAGCAAGATGACATCGGGCTCCGAGGCGAGTAGCGCGGCGAGGTTGGCTCGGGCGAGCTGACCGCCCGAGAGCTCCTCGAATGGGCGTTTGACGTCCGCGTCCAGTCCCATTCGTGGCGCCGCCTTGCGAAGCCTCCAGTCGGGCACGTCCTCGGGCTGAACGTCGTCCTCCTGCGGCAGGTAACCGACTGTCAGCGAGGCGGGTCGCCGCTCGACTTGCCCGGAATCCGGCTGTTCGAGGCCCGCGAGCACGCGAAGCAGCGTCGTCTTGCCGCTGCCGTTCGGCCCGACAACGCCGATTCGCGCTCGAGGCGGAACGGCGACGGACACGTCGTCGAGGACGACGTCGGCGCCGTAGCTCTTCGTGATGTTCGAGGCGGCGAGCGTGCCGCCGGACGTGCGCATGCGGTCCTCCTGATCCGAGAGGGGGCGAAACGGGGTTTCGATCAGGAAACGCGCATAGGTCGAGCCCGGAGGCTCAAGGCAAATCGTAGCTATAGTGCCGCTCCGCGATGGCAGTCCCCAAGCGAAAAACCTCGAAATCGCGCCGCGACAAGCGCCGCGCCCAGCACAAGCTCGAAGCGCCGCGCCTGAACGAGTGCCCGAACTGCCACCGACCGATGCGGCCCCACCGCATGTGCCCGAACTGCAAGACCTACCGCGGGCGCGAGGTGGAGCCGCTCCGCGCCCCGGTTCCGTAGAATCGGCGCGCTCTAATCCCCAACGCAAGCGAGGTGACATGGCAGCGTCCCGTGACGAAGTCTTCGAGCGCATCAAGGAAGTCCTCTCCGAGCGGCTGAGCGTCGAAGAGGCGGACATCACCGAGGAGGCGAACTTCCAGGAGGATCTCGACGCTGACTCGCTCGACCTGGTCGAGATGATCATGGAGCTCGAGGATCAATTCGGAATCAAGATCCCGGACGAGGACGCCCAGAAGATCCAGACGGTCGGGCAAGCTGTCGACTACGTCACGTCGCACCAGTAGCAGCGGCGCCCAGGCGGGGAAACCCGCGCGCCTTGCGGCCCTGATCGACGAGCTCCCGGCGGAGCTGGTCGAGAACGCGTTCACCCATCCCTCTTGGGCCTCCGACCGCGCCGACTCGTACGAGCGGCTCGAGTTCCTCGGCGACAGCGTCCTCGAGCTCGCCGTCGCGAGAGCGCTCTACGACCGGTATCCGGACCTGACCGAGGGCAGGCTCGCGAAGATTCGGTCGCACGTGGTGTCCCGGACGAGCTGTGCCGTCGTGGCCCGGGAGCTCGAGCTCGGGCCACGTTTGATCGAGAAGGGCTCGAGTTTCGTCCCCGCGGACGAGCTCGAACGGCTCTCGCAGAACAGCAACGTCCTGGCCGCGCTGCTCGAGGCGGCGCTGGCCGCGCTCTTCCTCGAACACGGCTTCGACCAGATCGAGCAGCCGATCGTCGAGGCATTCTCCGGCCGGATCGAGTACGCGGCGACGACGCACGTCGACTTCAAGACGGAGCTCCAGGAGCAGCTCGCGGCGAGGGGGCTGCAGGTGAGCTACACGGTGCTCGACGTCGAGGGCCCGCCCCACGACCGTAAGTTCACCTCCGCCGCTGTGATCGACGGCGAGGAGGCCGGGGTGGGGATCGGCGCATCGAAGAAGGCGGCGGAGCAGGAAGCCGCCAAGCAGGCGCTCGAGAACATCCGCACCTAGAGTCCCGGCGCGGTGCAGATGGTTTGAGCGGCATCCGGCTGACTCACTAGCGTTCGGCGCGCGTGCATCTTCGCGCGATCCGCATCCGCGGCTTCAAGTCCTTCCCTGATCCGGTCGAGGTTCGCCTCGAGCCGGGCGTCGCCGTGGTCGTGGGGCCGAACGGCTCCGGCAAGTCGAACGTCGCCGACGCGCTCCTCTGGGCGTCGGGAAGCCGCAGCCCGAGCGAGCTCCGGGCCGAAAAGCCGGACGATGTGCTCTATGCCGGCTCCGGAGGCCGCCCGGCGGCCTCGCACTGCCAAGTCGAGCTCGTGCTCGACAACGAGGACGGCGCCCTTGCCGACCTACCGTTCGCCGAGATCTCGATCATGCGGCGGCTCCACCGCGGCGGCGAGGGGCAGTACCTGATCAACGGGACGGCGGTCCGGCGCACCGACCTGGTCGAGGTGCTCGCAGACGTGGGCCTCGGCGGCGCCGCCGGCTCGGTCATTTCCCAGGGCAAAGTCGAGGAGATCCTGGCCACGAAGCCGGAGGAGCGGCGTGCGCTCGTCGAGGAGGCGGCGGGTCTCGGCAAGTTCAAGCGGCGCCGCCACCGCGCCGAGCTGAAGCTCGCCCGCGTCGCTCAGGATGTCGCCCGCGCGCGGGACGTCGAAGCCGAGGTCAAGAAGCGCCTGCGCCCGCTGGCGCTCCAGGCGACGGCCGCTCAGCGCGCCGAGAAGCTGGGACGAGAGATCGCCGGGCTGAAGGCCGCGATCGCGACAATCGACCTCGGCTCGACCGACGAGCAGATCGCCGCGGCCGAAGAGCGCCGCACGGCCGCAGAGCACGCCGGCAGGCGAAGCACGTCCAAGCTCGAGGATCTGCTTGCCGAGCGCAATCGCGCGGAGGAGGAGCTGGCCGACGCCGCCGGCCGCCGCGAGACCGCAACGGCGGCGCTCTACCGGATTCGGAGCGCCGCAGAGCGAGTCGCGCTCAGGCGTGAGAGCGCGGGCACGCTCGTCGAGTCGCTGAGGGACGCCGCGGCGAAGCCTCGTCTGCCCATCGATCTACGACGACAAAGGCTGCGCGATGAGGCGCGGGAACGGCTCCGTGCGCTCGAGCGGATGCTCGCCGAGCGCGAAGGCGTCCCACCGGCCGCCCGGGCGCTCGCCGAGGACGGGCACCGGCTCATCCATTCCGAGCTGGACGTGCCTCCCGGGGACGAGCGTGCGGTCGCTGCCGCGCTTCGGGGTCGCGGCGCCGCCGTGATCGCCCCGGACGAAGCGACCGCGCTCGCTCTTGTCCAGGAAACGCGCCGCCGAGGGCTGGGCAGCGTCACCGTTGTCGTCGGCGAGCGGCTGCTCGAGGACTTCGCCATCGTCGACGAGCATGAATTGCTCTCCGCCGAGAAGCTCGCCGTCACGCGAGACGGAATCGCGTTCGACCCAGAGCGCAAAGAGCTGTGGTTCGCAGGTGAGGCGGCGGAAGCCGTTCTGCTCGAGCTCCAGGCGCGGCGGCGCGCGCTCGCCGATGAGCTCGCCGAGCTCGAGCGTCACGACCCGGCTGCGACCCTTGTCGCGGACGACACCCACTTCCGCCCGCTGATCGGAATCGCGGAACGACTCGAGACGACGCTCGCCGCCGCGGACGCGATCGCCGCCCGCTCCGAACCTACGCTCCGCGCCAAGGCAGACGCTGGAAGCGCTCGAACCGGCGAGCTCGCCGAGGAGCTGCGGAAGCTCGGAGCGGCGGAGGCGGAGGTCCGGCGCGAGGCCGCCGAGGTCTCCACGAGGACGAGCACGATCGACGTGGAGCTCGCGCGCCTGGGGGCCGAGCGGAGAGAAGCGGAGCGGAGGCTCAAGGCGGCGGGCGCTGAGCCGGCCGAAGGCGACGACCGCGACGCGCTCCTCGACCGCGTCGAACGCCTGCGCCGCCGGCGTGACGAGCTCGGCCGCGTCAACCCGCTCGCGGCCGAGGAGTATGAGCGCGAGAAGGAGAACCTCGCCGACCTCACCGCGCAGCGCGAAGACCTGGAGCAGAGTCTCGTCGAGCTCGCCAAGCTCCGAGACGAGCTCGACGAGACCGTCGAGCGCCGG
>JBKPFE010000134.1:0-4327 GCA_046728705.1 Actinomycetota bacterium | reverse complement strand
GCCGCGGCGCCTAGGCCGGCGATCCCGCCCTGGAGGAGTGACCGGCCGCCCGGGTCGCGCGGCAGGACAACCTTCGCAGCGCTCCCCACGGAGATGTGACGGGCGAAGACGCCGAGCGCAACGCCGAGGACGAGACCGAGCGCCGCAGCGTCGGGCGATCCATCGGCCGTTCTCGGCAGGTGGGCGTACGAGAGCTGGTCGGCTCGCACATGCGGAAGCGCGAGCAACGAGAGGGCCACGATCAGCCCGGCGTTGACCGCGCCGATGACGAGGGTCGCGGCCAGCGTCGACTCGAAAGTACCGCGGCGAAGGTAGTAGAGATTCACCAGGAAGAGCAGACCGGCCCATGCCGCCGCCGGCAGCGCCGTCCCGGCGTCGAGTGTCGCGGCGAAGCCGAGAAAGCGCACGAGCAGCGCAAAGACGATCGCGGCCAGCGCAATGAGGGTGAAGACGGACGCTGCAGTGCTGCCGAGGAGATCGGAAACCAGTCGCCCGAGATACGAGCCGCCGTAGTGCATCGGGCCGTTCCGCGTAACCGCCTCGCTCATCCCGACGATCGTCAGGATGGTCACGAATGCAAGCCCGACGAGCGTGGCCATGCCCGCTGCGGGACCTACGGCCGCCATGGCGATCGGGAGTGCCAGGGTCGTCGTCCCCACGGTCCCCGTGAACGTCAGCGCGAAGGCGGTCCAGAAGGGGGGCAGGTTCTCGAGCCAACGGGAAACCTGCGCCCGTCGCCAGGCGACGCGTTCGCGCAGCGGGAGGCGAGCGGCATAGATGCCGGCGAGCTCGGTGCCGTACAACCGACGGTACGCGGCTTGCACGGCCGTTTCGTCGGCGCCCATCGTCTCTCGAAGCGCCGGCACGGCCGGGGCAGGCAGAAGAAATCGCTTGCCGAGGAGACGGAGGGCCGCTGCGCGGATGGCCGGATCCGCCGGCACGAGGTCGCGCCACTCGGGTGCGTATCGCTCGAGGTCCTGCACGGTGGGCCGCGCGGGGAGGTTGCGTCCCTCGGACAACGCTGAGAGGAACGCTCGCTCGCGGGCCTCGGCGCTCTCCGCGGTCAGCGTCAGCGCAGTCGCCTGTCGGGAGCGGGCGACGAGTTGCGCGGTCCGGTTCTGGATCGCAAAGAGCAGCATGTTCGCGCGACGTCCAGGGAGGCCCGCAAGCAGCTCGTCGCCGGAGATGAAGTCCGTCATCGGCCGACGGGATCGGCGCCGGCTACGGAGCCGTGATCTTCGTCGCCACTGTCTTGAAGAGACCGCTCATCGGGTGATCCGGATAATCGAGAACGAAGAGGCCGGCGCTGGCGAGATTCATCATCTCTTCACTGTGCGGTAGCACCGCGACCACCTCGCACCCGTAGGCCTCTTCGACTTGAGCCTTCACCGCCCTCGGGGTCGAGCAGGGCCGGCGTCTTGTTCACGGCCAGCATCATCCGCGGCACCTGGAGTCGTCGGGCGACGCGCACAGTGATGCCGGTGCCCTCGTAGTCCTGGTGGTCCGGTCGCATCACGATCAGGACGGTGTCGGAGATCACGAGGGAGAGCAACGTCTCTTCGTGGAGGCCCGGATGGGTGTCGATGATCAGGAAGTCGAGGCTCAGGTCCTCAACCAGCCGACGTAAGCCCTCCGTCAGTCTCTGGGGGTCGTAGCCTTCCCTCAAGGCGCGCGTGATCTCGCCCGGCCGTGTGCTCGAGGGGATCAGGAAGATCCGGCCCTTCAGGGCCGTGCCCTGGCTCTGCAGCGTCACGCCGTGCGCGACGCTCGCGATCTCGCCTCCGTCCCAGAGGTAGTCGTTGAGCGCCCAGGTGATCTGATCTCCTGAAAGGCCGAACAGGACGTGGAGGCCGGGGGACTGGATATCGGTGTCGATGACCGCCACCCTTCGCTCTTCGCCGGCGATCACGGCGGCGAGATTCGCCGTCATGTTGGACTTTCCCGTTCCCCCACGAAAGGAATGGACGGAGATGATGGACGCCACTCTTCTTCCCTTCGTCGCCGTAGGTAGCTAATCAGCGCCTACGACGGGACGTCGTTCACGTCGGCGGCTTTGCCCGACCCGCGCGCTCGAGGCCGAGGCGGCGGAGCGAATGTTCGAGCTCGGGTATGCGTGCTCGGATGCGGTCGAAGTCCTGACCGGACAGCGAGAGGAGGCGCATCGGCGTGCGCGCCACAACGGTGGCCGTCCGCTGTCCCGTCAGGACGAGACCGATCTCGCCGAACGTGTCGCCGGGCCCCAGAGCCTGAGTCGCCTCGCCACCGTCAGTGAGCACGTCGGCCTTTCCCTGTTCGATGAAGTAGATGGCGGTTCCGTAGTTGTCGAGCGTGACGACCTTGGCATCCGCTTCGACCTCGACCGCGCTTATCGCGGCCGCGAGCTCATCGAGCTCTGCCGGAGGAAGATCGGCAAAGGCCGGAAATGCCGCGATCCGACTCGTATCCACGACCCCGGATCGTGCCACAGGGAACACCCATCTTGGTGTCTAGCTGCGGGTGGAGATCGTCTCGTCAGCGCGGCGGCTGAGCTCCTGTAGCCGCCGCTCGAGTGCCGCGCGCTCGGTCTCGGCCTCGTGGGCGAGGCTCTGCATGCGCTCGCGAAGCTCGAGCTCGAGCTGGGCAAGACGCCGCTGCAACGTGGCGATGAATTCGTCGCGTTGACGCTCGAGCCCCGCGGTCACCTGGCGGAGCCGCTTCTCGGCGCGCTGTGTCCCGGAATCGACGACCTGCGGGAGTCGATCGGCGAGGACGGACTCCGCCTCACGCGCGAACATGAGGACGGCGCGGTCGAGCTCGCGTGCGAGTCGGCGAGCGGCTTCCTCGCGCGCGCTCTTCACCGCGGCGTCGAATTGCAGCGCCGCGGCCTCGGCAAAACGGCCGGCCGCCTGGTTGGTCGCCCGCTCCAAGTTCTCCAGCTGGCGCCGCTCGACATCGGCGAAGCGGGCCTGAAGCCGTTTGACGACGTCCACCTCCTCGCGTTCGATGCGTTCGGCGATCCGGCGGTCACGCGCCTTGAGGCGCTGGTTCATCTCGTCGACGGAGCGCCGACCTTCCGCGGCATGAGCCTCGAGCTCGGTGCGGACGGACGCCACGGCCGCCTTGGCGGCCCCTTCGAGCTCCTCTCGGAGTTTGGCGAACGCGACCGCTTGGAAGTCTCCGGCCTCGTCGATCTTCTCGCGATCAGACTCGATGCGCGCCTCCGCCTCGGCGACGAGGACCTGCTGGCGCTCCCTCAACTTTGCGAGCTCGGTCGTGAGCGACTGCTTCGTCCGCTCGAGATCGGCGGACCAGCCCGCCAGCCGCTCGGCGACGCGCTGCTGGGCCGCCGACAGGCCGGCGCTGAGCTCGGCGATCGCCTTACGTTCATGCTCGACGACGGCTTTGCGGCGCTCCTCGGCGATGCGGCGCTCCTCCTCCTGGAGACGCGAGAGCGAGTCGGCACGCTCCAGCGCGAGCAGCCGCTGGATCTCGGCGGCGCGTGCCGCTGACTCGTCGCGGATCAGCTGCGTGAGCTGGTCGCGGGCCCGGTCGAGCTCGGCCTCGACGTCCGCGATGCGCTCGGCGCGCTTTCGTCTGCGTGAGAACAGCCCCATCCTCACCATCGTAGGACGACGAGCGCGGCGGCGAGCGAGATCATCCCGGCGGTCAGCGCTCGGAGCGCGGTTTCCGGCGCAGCGATCATCGGTGCGGCTGTCGTTGCGTCGAAACTGCCGCCGCGGCGGATCCTCCGCACCTCGGTCGAGAGCGCGCGCTGCGCCAGGCTCGTGGTGAGAGCGAAGAGGGCGGCCAATCCGGCCTCGATAGTCAACTCTTCGGCGACCACGAAGTAGCCGGTGAGCAGGGGAAACGACCCCCAGGCGAGACCGAACCAGAGGTCGGTGTGGAAGACGCCGCCGAACAGCTCGAGGTTGTAGGCGACGACCAGGAAGGCGCCGGCGGCGACGAAGATCAAGAGCCATGGCGTCCAGGCAAGCGCCGCGGCGATGCCGATCGCACTGGCCGCGCCGATAGAGAGGGCCGCGAGCCCGACCAGGACGCGGTCGGGAATTCGCGTTCGGAGCGGCCGCCCGTTCAGCTCGTCGAGCGCGTGCGCGCCGACGCCTAGAGCGAGGGCAAACGACGCCAGCGCCGCGAGCAGCCGCCGGCCCGCGAACTCGGCGCTCAGCGCCGCGCCGATCGCGACATAGGACAGGTGCCAGGCGGTGTAGGGGAGGTGGAGCAGCGTCACGTAGTCGCGCCAGCCGCCGGGTTCGAGCGCGTAGAAGGCCGGGCGGCTCATCCGCGGCGTCCCCAGAGCACGAGCCCGCCGCCGAGCGAGAGCCGCCGG
>JBKPFE010000174.1:0-3558 GCA_046728705.1 Actinomycetota bacterium | reverse complement strand
ATGGCCCCCCGCGGTGATCATCGGCTCGATCGCCAGCGTCATTCCCGGCGCGAGCGTTGGGCCCCGCCCGGGCTCGCCGTAGTTCGGGATCTGCGGGTCCTCGTGCATGTCGCGGCCGACTCCGTGCCCGACAAGGCTCCGTACCACGGAAAACCCCGCGTCTTCGGTCACCCGCTGGACGGCGTGTGAGATGTCGGTCAGCTTGCCACCCGCCCGCGCCTGTTCGATCCCGGCGTGGAGCGCAGCGTTGCCGACCTCGAGCAGCCGCTCGGCCTCCGGTTCGACCTCGCCCACCGGGAATGTGTACGCCGAGTCGGCGACAAAGCCGTCCAGGGTTACCCCGACGTCGACCGAGAGGATGTCGCCCTCGGCCAGCGCATAGGCGCCCGGGATCCCGTGGACGACGACGTCGTTGGGGGACGTGCAGATCGAGGCCGGGTAGGGATACGGGCCGCGGTAGCCCTTGAACGTCGGCACGCCGCCCCTCGAGCGAATGAACTCGTCCGCCAGCCGGTCGAGCTCGGCCGTCGTCGTTCCCGGGCGGATGTTCTCGCCGAGAAGCGACAGTGTGTCGGCGACGATCATCCCGGCCCCGGCCATGTGTTCCAGCTCCTGGCCTGACTTCCTGATGATCATCGGTGACCCTTCAGGTGATGCTGCCGCACTTCTGGGTCGCGAGCCGAAGGCGCCGACTCGTCGGCGCCGACCAGAAGAGGTCGTGCCAGCTTTGCCGGCGCGACCGTCTCAAGCCAGACTGCGCACTCCGACGAGGCAAGGCTGGAGAGCCTTGGTGAGGAGGAGGGTGTGCTCTGGCGCCGCGTGATCGCGGGCCAGAAGCCGGCTTGTATCGCCTGGAGGGTCACGTAGTACGAGCCGCCGCCTGCTCGAGTGCCTGCTGGATCTCGCCGAACACCTCGTTCACCGGTCGGTCGCCGTGGATCCCGACGAGATTGCCCCGGAGCCGGTAGTGCTCGACCAGCGGCTCCGTCAGCTCGTGGTAGAGGGCGAGGCGCCGCGCGATCACCTCGGGCGTGTCGTCCGCCCGCCCCTCGAGCTCGGAGCGCCTGAGTAGGCGCTCGGTGGCGACGTCGTCCGGCACCTGGAACTCGAAGACGATCGTGAGCGCACGGCCGATCTCGTCGAGCATCGCGTCGAGAGCGTCGGCCTGCGCCGGGGTTCGGGGGAAGCCGTCGAGGATGAAGCCCGCTTCCGCGTCGTGCCTGCTCAGCCGCTCACGGATCAACTCGATCATGAGGTCGTCCGGGACGAGCTGCCCGCTCTCGACGATCGGCTTCACCCGCCGCCCGAGCTCGGTTCCCTCCTCCATCGCCGTGCGGAGCATGTCCCCGGTGGCGATGTGCGGGATGCCGTACTCGGCTTCGATCCGCTTCGCCTGCGTTCCCTTTCCCGAGCCCTGGGGGCCCAGAAGCAAGACGTTCACGCTATTTGAGGAAGCCCTCGTAGGAGCGCATCATCATCTGCGACTCCATCTGGCGCATCGTGTCGAGCGCGACGCCGACGGCGATCAGGACCGAGGTTCCCCCGAGCGCGCCGGCCAGCGCCTGAGAGACGTCGGCGTACGCGATGAAGAGGCTCGGCAGCGTCGCCACCAGCGCGAGATAGATAGCGCCGGGCAGCGTCAGCCGCGTGAGCACGCGGTCGAGGTACTGGGCGGTGGGCGGCCCCGGGCGGATGCCGGGGATGTACCCGCCGTGCTTCCGCAGGTTGTCGGCCTGATCGACCGGGTTGAACTGGACCGCCGTGTAGAAGAACGTGAAGATCACGATCATCAGCCCCTGGAGCACGAGGTACGGCCAGTCGGTGTACGAGAAGTACTTGTTGATGAAGCTCTGGGTCTGCGGGAAGTACTGCGCGATCGTGGGCGGGAACGCCATCACCGCCGCGGCGAAGATCACGGGGATCACGCCGGCCATGTTCACGCGCAGCGGCATGTAGGTCGAGCCGCCGGTCGTCATCCGCCGCCCGACCATCCGTTTCGCGTACTGGATCGGAATGCGTCGCTGGCCCTCCTGGATGAAGACGACCGCGACGACGACCGAGACCGCCATGATCGGGAAGAACAGGCGCTCGAAGATCCCGCCGTTGACCCAAGCCTCGATGCCGAGCGGAAGCCCCGTCAGGATCGAGGCGAAGATCAGGAGCGAGATGCCGTTGCCGATGCCGCGCTTCGTGATCAGCTCGCCCATCCACATCAGCAGCGTCGTGCCGGCGGTGAGCGTCAGGACGATGAGCGCCATCTTCCCGTAGTTCTTCTCCAGCGCATCCTGGCGCTGGAACAGGAACGCGAAGCCGGTCGCCTGCGCCGCGGCGAGCACGACGGTGAGGTACCGCGTGTACTGATTGATCTTGGCGTAGCCCGCCTCGCCTTCCTTCTGGAGCTGCTCGAGGCGCGGGATCACGACGGTCATCAGCTGCAGGATGATCGACGCCGTGACGTAGGGCATGATCCCGAGCGCGAAGATCGCGAACTGGGAGAGCGCGCCGCCTGAGAACAGGTTCAGCAGCGCGAGCACCGTCCCGCCCGCGGACGAGTTGAAGTAGTTCTCGATCGTGTCCGAGTCGACGCCGGGAGCCGGGAGCCACGAGCCGAGCCGATACAGACCGAGGATGACGGCCGTGAACAGAACCCGGCGCCTGAGCTCGGGAACACGCCACGCGTTGGTCAGCCAAGAGAACATCTACTCGGCCTCCGGCTCCTCAGCTGCCTCGGGCGCTTCGGCTGCTTCGGGCTCGTCGGCGGCCTCGGCCTCCGGCGCTGCCGCCGCAGGGGCAGGCTGACCGCTCTTCTTGCGCCGCCGCCTCACCTTCGGCTCCTTCAGCGCCGTCACCGACCCGCCGGCACCCTCGATCTTCTCGCGCGCGGTCGCAGAGAACGCGTGCGCGGTGACCGCGAGCTTTCTGGACAGATCGCCTTGACCGAGGATCTTCACTTCCGTGCGGGCGTTCCTGATCAGGCCGGCTTCGGCGAGCAGCTGCGGCGTCACCTCGGCATCCGCGTCGAAGCGCTCGAGGTCGCGGACGTTGACCGCAGCCATGATCGTCCGGTGCGGGCCGATCGGCATCGCGTCCTTCGAGTAGGGGCCCCGCTGCTTGCCCAGCCGCATGTAGATCGGCGTCTGGCCGCCCTCGAAGCCCGCGCGCATCTTGTGCGAGCCGGAGCGAGCCTTCTGTCCCTTGACCCCCCGTCCCGCGTACCGTCCCTTGCCCGAGCCCATGCCACGGCCGACCCGCTTCCGCGCCTTGCGCGGGGACGCGGGCTTGAGATTCGAGAGATTGAGCTGCTCGGCCATGGATTGCGGGGTTACTCCTCGCCCTCGACCCGGACGAGGTGGCGAACCTTCCGCAGCATACCGGCGACCTCCGGGCTCTCCGGACGCTCGACCGTGCGTCCGATCCTGCCGAGACCGAGTGCTCGCAGCGTGCCGCGATGACGTTCGGTCTGGCCGATCTGGCTGCGGACCTGGGTGATCTTCAGCGTCCTACTCATTCGCGTCCTCGGCCGCCGCGGCCGCTACCGGCTCATGCTCCGGCTCCTGC
>JBKPFE010000079.1:0-14564 GCA_046728705.1 Actinomycetota bacterium | reverse complement strand
TGCTTCGGCTGGCGGGCGTCGGCATCGAGGACATCGCCGCCGACTACGCGATCAGCGAAGAGCGATTGCGCTCCCGCCACGAGCGCTGGTTCGCCGAGGCCGCCGACGAGGCCGAGCTCGAGCGGCTCCATCGGATCGCAGCGACACCGGCGGCGTCGATGGTCGGCGTGCTCGAGGAGCTCGAGCGCCGGTACGGCAGCATCGAGGGTTTTTTGCGCTCCGGCGGCGCGCCCGCTGACATCCGCGAGCGCGTCCGCGCGCGGCTCCGTTGACCGGCCCTCGGGTCATCGCGATCTTCGGCCCGACCGCGTCGGGTAAGAGCGCCGTCGCCGAGGCGCTGGCGGAGCGGCTCCCCGCGCGGCTCGTGTCCGCCGATGCGATGCAGGTCTACCGCGGCGCCCCGATCCTCACGAACCAGTCCGAGTACCCGACCGAGCTGGTCGGGATCTGGGGACTCGAGCACGAGGCGTCGGTCGGGGAGTACGCCGAGCTCGCGCACGCGGCGATCGACCGTGCACTCGCGGAGGGCCTGACGCCGATCGTCGTCGGCGGCACAGGCCTCTATCTCCGGGCGGCGCTGGTCGATCTCGGCCTTCCGCCCGCGCCCTCGCCCGAAGAGCGAGCGCGCTGGGAGCGTGCCTACGACGAGCTGGGTCCCGCAGCGGCGCACGAGGCGCTCGCCGAGCGGGATCCCGATGCAGCGTCGCGAATCCATCCCAATGACCGTCGGAGGGTCGTCCGGGCGCTGGAGCTGGCCCAGGCCGGCGCCTCGCTCGCGCCGAGCGAGGACCGGCTGTGGAGCGACGACGTGCGCCACCCGACCCTCCTCGTCGCTCTCGACGTGCCGATGGAGGTGCTCGACCTCCGGATCGAGGAACGTGCGAGGACGATGTTGGAGCGTGGGGCGGAGGCTGAGGCGCACCGTGCCCTGGCCGGCCCGATCTCCTCGACCGCGCGGACGATCTACGGTCTCGACGAGCTCGCCGAGCTGCCGCCAGACGAGGCGCTCGGAGCCCTCGTTCGCCGTACCCGTCGCTATGCGGCCTACCAGCGCAAGTGGATGCGGCGGATTCCGGGCCTTGTTAGCCTGCCCGCCGATCGCCCTCCGGGTGAGGTGGCGGATGCGATTCTCGAAATGGCACGGCCTCGGCAACGATTACCTGCTGGTCCAGCGAGCCGACCTGGACGAGCCGCTGACGCCTGAGCATGTTCGCCGGCTCTGCGACTACCACTTCGGCGTCGGCTCCGACGGCGTGCTGGAGGTCGTCTCCGCCGACAGCGCCCGGGCGGAGGTGGTGATCTGGAACCCCGACGGCTCGACCGCCGAGCTCTCCGGGAACGGCACGCGCATCGCCGCCCGCTGGCTGGCGCGGCGGAGCGGGGCGGAGACGGTGAGGATCTCGGTCGGCGCGCGTGAGGTTGTCGCGCGTATGCGCGCCGGCCTCCAGGTCGAGATGGAGATGGGCCGAGTGGAGGTCGGCGATCCCGAGACGCTCGACGTCGGCGGCGAGCTCGTGGAGCTGACTCCGGCCTCGGTCGGGAACCCGCACGCGGTCGTGCAGCGGGAGCCCGATCGCGAGACGCTCCTACGTCTCGGCCCGTTGATCGAGAACCACGAGCGGTTTCCAGAGCGGACGAACGTCCAGCTCGTGCGTGTCGACGGCCCGAGCGAGCTGAGTGTCGGCGTGTGGGAGCGCGGAGCGGGGGAGACCCTCTCCTCGGGGACGAGCGCCGTCGCCTGCGCCGCGGTCGCCGTCGCCCACGGATGGTGCACGAGCCCCGTGACCGTGCACCTGGCGGGCGGCGACCTCGTCGTCGACCTCGACGACGATTGGAACGCTCGGCTGACCGGCCCCGCGCAGGAGATCTTCAGCGGCGAGACGGCGGAGGAGTTCCAGTGAGATTCGCCCGCCGGCTCGACCAGGTGCCTCCCTACCTGTTCGCCGAACTGGAGCGCAAGATCTCCGCGAAGCAACAGGAAGGCATCGACGTGATCAGCCTCGGGATCGGCGACCCCGACTTGCCGACCCCTGAGGCGGTCGTCGAGGCGGCCGCCGCAGCGCTGCGCGACCCGAGCACGCACCAGTACCCGAGCAACCGCGGCAGCGTGGAGTTTCGCGAGGCAGCCACCGATTTCTACCGCGAGCGCTTCGGCGTCGAGCTCGATCCGGCCTCGGAGGTGATGCCGGTGCTGGGCGGCAAGGAGGCCGTCGGGCACATCGCTATTGCCTGCCTCGACCCAGGCGATCTCTGCCTCAGCCCCGAGCCCGGCTATCCGCCGTACACGTCCGGTCCGGTCTTCTCCGGCGCCCAGGTGCACTACCTGCCCCTGACCGAGGAGAACCACTTCTTCCCGGAGCTCGGAGTGATCCCGGACGCGGTCGCCCGCCGCGCCAACCTCCTGTACCTCGACTACCCCAACAACCCGACCGGCGCGATCGTCCCCGAGGGCGCCTTCGAGCGAGCCGTCGTCTTCGCCCGACAGCACGACGTGATTGTCGTCCACGACAACGCCTACTCGGAGATCACCTTCGACGGCTACGTTGCGCCGAGCTTCCTGGAGACGCCGGGAGCCAAAGAGGTCGGCGTCGAGATCTTCTCGCTCTCGAAGGGCTGGAACATGACCGGCTGGCGCTGTGGGCTCGTCGCCGGGAATGCCGAGCTCGTGGAGCGCTATCGGCAGCTGAAGACGAATCTGGACTCGGGCCTGTTCGAGGCGCTCCAGCGCGCGGCCGCGGTCGCGCTGACCGACGCGCGGGACTTCCCGCGCCAGATGTCGGAGGTCTATCAGCGACGGCGCGACCTGCTGGTCGAGGCGCTCGCGCAGATCGGTCTCGACGTCGAGCCCCCGAAGGCGACGCCGTACTTGTGGGTGCGTGTGCCGGAGGGACACACGTCGGCGTCGTTCGCGTCGCTCGTGCTCGACCAAGCGAACGTGGTCGTCTCGCCCGGCCCCGGCTACGGCCCCAGCGGCGAGGGATTCGTCCGGCTGTCGCTGACCGTCCCCGACGAGCGGCTCGAGGAGGCCGTGCGACGAATCGAGAGCTCGTTGCGCGCGTCCATAATTCAGGCGTGACTGCCAGACAGCCGGATCCCGCACCCGGCGCGCAACCGGAGCGGGGCTTCATCACCGCAGTGCTGCCCCAGGCGACTGATCCGGACCGCGAGCTCGCCGAGGTCGAAGAGTTGGCCCGGACCGCGGGCGTGGAGCCGATCGGCCGCCTCGTCCAGCACCGGTCACAACCCGACCGCCGCTCGTACGTCGGCAAGGGCAAGCTCGAGGAGTTGAAGCACTCGTTTCGGGACGTCGGAGCCGAGTCGCTGATCGTCGACGGCGAGATCACGCCGGCACAGCAGCGCCTGCTAGAGAACGCGCTGCAGGCGCGTGTCGTCGACCGCACGCAGCTGATTCTCGACATCTTCGCCCAGCACGCCTTCAGCGCCGAAGGGAAGCTCCAGGTCGAGCTCGCCCAGCTCCAATACAACCTCCCGCGCATGCGCGGCATGTGGCAGCACCTAGAACGGCTCGGCGGTGGGCTCGGAACGAGGGGGCCGGGGGAATCGCAGCTCGAGACCGATCGCCGGCTGGCGCGCCGCCGGGTAACGATCCTTCGCCGCCGACTCGAGGGCCTCCGCCGCCAGCGCGACACCCGTCGCCGCGAGCGGATGCGGTCGGAGACACCGACCGTCGCTCTCGCCGGGTACACGAACGTCGGCAAGTCGACGCTGCTCAACGCGCTGACGGACGCGCATGTCTCCGTGCACGACCGCCTGTTCGAGACGCTCGACCCGACGACGCGGGCATTCGAGCACGAGGGTCGGCGCTATCTCGTCACGGACACAGTCGGGTTCATCCGGCGGCTGCCGCACGACCTGGTCGAGGGGTTCGCCGCCACGCTGGAAGAGACGCTCTCCGCCCAGCTCGTGCTCCACGTCCTCGACGCTTCGGCTCCGGACGAGGAGCTCGACCGCATGATCGCCGCCGTCGAGGAGGTGCTGGCGGAGATCGGTGCCGGGGAGCTGCCTGCCGAGCTGGTGCTGAACAAGATCGACGACGTCCACCCACTCGCCCGCCGGAGGCTCGCGAACCGCTTCCCGGGCGCCGTGCAGATTTCCGCTCTGACCGGCGAAGGTTTGCCGGAGCTACGTTCGCGGATCGCGGAGCGGTTCTCGGAGCGCTTCGAGCTCGTCCGCCTGCTTGTTCCCCACGGTGAGGGGGCGAAGCTCGCGGAGCTTTACTCACTGGGCACGCCGATCGACGAGCGTGAGGATACTGAGGAGGGCGTCTTCATCCGTGCGCGGCTTCCCCGCCGCGGCCTGTCGCGCTTCGCGCCGTATCTGATCGCAGAGACCGAGGCGCCGATTGGGCGGCGCCGGCCAGAAGAGGAGGTGCCGGCTTCCCCGGCGCCTCCGGCCACCGCGACGGAGCCCCATAGGGCGTCGCGGTGATCGAGCTCCCGGTCCGCCGCCTCCGGGAGGACGCGATCCTGCCGGTTCAGGCCTACGCCGGCGACGCAGGGCTGGATCTCGCCGCCTGCGACCGCCACGAGGTCGGACCAGGCGAGCGCGCGGTCATCCCCACCGGCCTGGCGCTCGAGATTCCAGAGGGCTATGGAGGGTTCGTCCTTCCGCGGTCGGGCCTCGCGGCACAGCATGGAATCACGCTCTTGAACGCACCGGGGTTGATCGACGCCGGGTACCGGGGCGAGGTGCAGGTCGTGTTCCACAACACCGACCGGGAGCAGACGTTCGTAGTCGAGCCGGGGATGCGGATCGCGCAGCTCGTCGTCCTGCCGGTGCCGGAGGTCGCGCTCGTCGAGCGAGAGGAGCTGGCCTCGACCGACCGTGGCGGACGTGGCTTCGGCTCCTCGCGCGTGTAAAGGCCATGGGCGTCGAGCCGCGAATCCGCGTGTCGGCGATCCTCCGCCGCGAGGGCCGCATCCTGCTCTGCAGTCACGAGAAAGGGGGAAAGCAGTACTGGCTGCTCCCGGGAGGCGGCGTCAATTCGGGTGAGAGCCTCGTCGACGCCTTGCACCGCGAGCTGCTCGAGGAGGTCGGGATCCGAGACGAGCTTCCGGTCGAAGGGCCGGTCGCAATCGTCGACTCGATCGCGCCGCAGCGCAGCTTCGCCGCCAAGCACGTCGTTCACATCATCTTCGCGGGCGACCTCGGCGAGCGGTCGCTGGAAACGGTCAGCTCCCAGGACGCGGCGGTGCGCGGCCATCGGTTGTTCGCGGTCAGCGAGCTGGATGAGATCGTCCTACACCCGCCCATCCAGCGCTTCCTGACGCGCTGGCGACCCGGCGACCCGGTCGTCTATCTCGGCCCTCTCTGGGTGCCGTAGCAAAGACACGCTTCCGGCACGATTTCGTGAGTCCTGCGGGCGAGCCGGGCAAATATGCTCGTCGCGGGGAGGAGGCCGGGAGCACCTAGGCGTACCTGCCTCCTCGGGACCTGGCTCGCGAAGCGGAGACCGCATGCGCCTCGGCTTCGAGCGCATCGGCGAGCGGATCGAGCTGCGCCACTTCGCCGCCGGTTCGATGCGCCAAGGCCTCCGCGAGCAGCCAGTCGGCCAGCCACGGGTTGCGAGGCAAGAGGGGTCCGTGGAGGTAAGTCCCGATCGCCCGCCCGGCGCGACAACCCTCGAAGCCGCTCTCGCCGTCATTGCCGAATCCGGCGACGACCCGGCCGAGCGGCTCCGCTCCGTCCTCCAGGATCGTGCGGCCGGCGTGGTTCTCGAACCCGGCCAGCGTCCGGCGCCGCCCGGGCACGAGCTCACACTCGAGCAGCACGTCACCGATCATCCGCCGATCACCGGCCACCGTATGGAGCGGGAGAAGGCCAATCCCTGGCAACTCTGCGCCGCTTCGCTCCCGGTAGAAGCGTCCGAGCAGCTGGTAGCCGCCGCAAACAGCGAGCATTGCGGCGCCGTCCACCACCGCCTCGACGACACCATCTTTGCCGGCCCGGTCGCGCGCGACGCGCGCCGGCTCGCGATCCGGGCCGCCGCCGATGTAGTAGAGGTCGTGCGCACCGGGCTCGACCGGATCGTTCATCCCGATCGCGGCGACCTCCAGCTCGTGCCCGCGCCAGGCCGCCCGCCGGGCGAGCACGGCGATGTTGCCGCGATCGGCGTAGATGTTCAGATAGCTCGGATACAGGTGGCCGACACGGATCCTCATCGCCCAACCTCCTGACGGACGGCGTGTCGACCGGTCGTTTCAGACGCCCGCGCGGGCAAAGGAGGCGGGCACGCTGGCAAAGCCAGCACGCCCTCGAGACGGCATCGCAAGCGATGCCTTAGCCGCACGGGCTGGAAGAGACACCGCAAGTGGCGTCTCATGCCGCCTGTTCCCAGTAAGGGCGGGCGAACCCGCGTTCGGTGACGATGCGCCGCAGGCCGAGCATGGCCGTGTAGGTCGGAATCACGAACAATTCGCCTCCACTAGGCGTCTGCTCGAGGCCACGGTCCAGCGCCCGCGCGAGGTCCGGTTCCACTTCGATCGCGCCCTCGTCGAACCCGGCGTACTTGTAGCGGAGGGCGAGCTCGGCGGCACGTTGACCGGTCACCACGACGCGCTCGAGCCGCTCGAGCAGGGGCTCGAAGTCGACGTCCCAGATCCACGAAACGTCGCGGCCGTCCGCGATCTCATCGTTGAGCGCAATGACGGCAAGGCGAGGCGCACCGCCGGCGACAAGCGTACGGACGACCTCGTTGGCGCCGGCCGGGTTCTTGACGAGCAGCATCAGCATCGTCCGCTCGCCGATCTGCAGGCGCTCGAAGCGCCCAAAGGCGGCAGTAAAGCGCTCCAGGCCCGTTTTGATCTCAGCGTGCGAGGCCCCGAGCTCTCGCGCCAGGGCCGCCGCCGCCAGCGCGTTGTAGACGTTGTAGAGCCCGGGGAGGCTCAGCCGCACCGGCAGCGATCCTTCGTCGTCCACCAGGTCGAACGAGACCCCCTCCAGGCCGTGGAGCTCGATCGAGCGCGCGGCGAGGTCGAGCGCCGGACGGGCGTGACCGCAGGCGGGGCAGCGGTAGTCACCGAGATGCCCGACGTACGCCGCCGAGTAGTCGTAGGGCGTCCCGCAGCGTAGGCACCACTTCGAGTCGGCGGCATGCTGGAGCTCAGGCGCCGCCCGTCGCGGGTCGTCCAAGCCGAAGACGATGCTGCCGGCACGGTCGCGCCCGAGGTCCCCCACCTGGGGGTCGTCGCCGTTGACGACGAGCGCCGTGCCCTCATCGAGCTCCGCCACGGCCCGCCGCCAGCGCTCGGCGACGAGCTCGAGCTCGCCGTAGCGGTCGAGCTGGTCGCGGAAGAGGTTGCCCAAGCAAAGCGCACGCGGGCGGACCCGACGGGCGACGTCGGGAAGCGCGGCCTCGTCGACCTCGAAGAGGCCGAGCTCAGCTTCGTGTGCGGAGAGCAGCGTGGAAGCGACTCCCGAGATCAGGTTCGCTCCGGAGCTGTTGTGGGCGAGCCGCACCCGAGCCTCGAGGATCTGGGCGACCATCGCAGTCGTCGTCGTCTTGCCGTTGGTGGCCGAGACGAGGGCTGATCCCCGGGGCAGCCTCGCCGCCAGGCGCTCGACCGCCCCAGGGGCGAGGAGCGCGAGCACCTTGCCGGGAACGGTCGTTCCGCCGCCCGTTCGCGCAAGCCGTGACAGCCCACCCGCCGCGCGCGCCGCGGCGACTCCGGCAGTAAACGGAAGGCGGAGACGCACCTCGTGAGCGTACTCACACGCTCACCCGGGCGGGCACCAGGTAATGGCGCTAGCCTAGACTTGCATCCGAGCGAATTCGCTCTATCCTTATTGCCATGGCGCGAAGACCTGCGCGCGAGTTGCTGGAAAGCATCGACCGCGACGCGCTGGCACGCTTCCAGACCGGAATCCGCAAGCGCTACTCGGACGAGGACATCCTCGAGCAGCTCGTCGAGTCCGCCCGCCGACTGGGACGCTCGCCGTCGATGCGAGAGTTCACTGCCGACCCGGAGACCTCGGTGCACCCACAGACGGTCATCGAGCACTTCGGCAGCTGGAATGCTGCCAAGCGAGCCGCCGGGCTGGTGCCGCGCCGGTTCGCGACACGTGAGGAGCTCCTACGACTCCTGCGCGAGCTGGGGGAGACCCTCGGCCGCCCACCGACGGCGCGGGACCTCGACGAGCATCGGCGCTCGATGCCCTCGAAGTCGCTCTACTGGCACACGTTCGGCTCGCTCACGAAGGCCCTCCGTGAAGCCGGCTTCGACGTGCCGGTGGGAGAGGAGCGGCTCGAGCGGGCGGTCGACCAGGGCAGCGAGCTCGCTCTCGAGCTCGGTCACCTGCCCAAGTTCCAGGAGTGGGCCGCGGCGCGCAAGGAGGACCCGTCGCTCCTCACCGAGTGGCAGGTCTACCGGATGTTCGACGTCCGCCGCGGCGCTTGGTCGACGTTCCAGTTCCTCATCCGGGAACGACTCGTCGAAGACGGCTACGAGATCGGGCGAGACGGGAAGGTCTCAGCCAAGCGCGGCAAGCGCCGTCAGCAAGCGTAGACAGCTCTCGCGTTCGCCCGGAGCGCGCACCGCCGGCAGCGGCGTCTCCGTGAAGCGGTCATCCGGCCTGAAGCGCTCGCATGTGACCTCGCGGCCTTCCTCGAGGCGGAGCAGGGTGCCCTCCTCGAGCTCGCGCTTGCACAGCGGCAGCCGCATGAAGTACTCGCACCCCTCGAGCGCATGCTTGGTCGAGCCGAAGAAGACGCCGTGCGGGCTGGAGCCGACCCAGAGCGGGCGGCCGACGCCACGGGCGAGGTAGACGACGCCGGGCTCGCGCGCGTCCATCCAGGCGGCAGCCATCGAGCCGCGAAGCTGTTCGAGCGTCTCGCCTCGGGAACCGAACGCCTCGGCCAGCGCAAGGATCGCCGCGGTGTCGACGGACATCTCTGGGTGATCGCGCTCGAAGCCGTGCATCTCGAAGATCTCGTCGTCGTTGACGATGACCCCGTTGTGAATCCCGACCACCTCGCCCTGGCGAACTGGGTGATTGTTGGCCTCGATCGTCGGATGCCCCTTGGTGTAGTCGCGCACATGGATCAGAACCTCCGATGCGTCCTGCGGAACCGCCAGCTCGCCGAGCAGCGCGCTGGCGCCCGCACGGCGCTTGTGCACAACTGTGGGCCCGCCAGGCGAGCGGTGGGCGTAGCCGACGGCGTCGGCACCACGCTCCGCGATGCCGGCAAGCAGCGCCTGGGCAGCGAGTGTTCTTGCGATTCCCGCACCCGGCTCGAGGCTATATCCAGCAATTCCGCACATGGTTTTGATCCTAGGAACGACCCCTGACGGCCCCACGTGCCCGTGACCGCAAACACGCGACGCCTCGAGAGACCCCGTTTCCTATGACGCCACAACGCTCCTTCGGTTAGTTCCGAGTGGCGGTTCGAGGAGGCGTGCGCGAGCTGGTCAGGCGACGGATTCGATCTCGTGCAGCCGCGACAGGCGCTTCAGCGCCTGGCCTTCGATCTGCCGGACGCGCTCGCGCGTGAGGTCCAGGCGCCGACCGATCTCCTCGAGCGTCTTGGGCTCCGAGTTGTCGAGTCCGTAGCGGAGGATCAGCACCTTCCGCTCGCGCTCGCCGAGTGCCGCGAGCGCGCGCGCCAGTGCCTGGCTGCGCAGCAGCACCTCGACCTGTTCATCCGGACTCGGCCCGTCGCCGGCAACGAAGTCGCCGAACACTGCATCTTCCTGGTCACCGACGGGTTGATCGAGGCTCGTCGACGCGTGCGCCGCCGCCTTGACCTCTTTCGCCTGATCGATCGGAAGGCTGGCCTCCTCGGCGACCTCCTCGAGCGTCGGCTCGCGCCCGAGCTGCGTCCAGAGGATCCGCTCGGCCTTGTTGAGCTTCTGCAGGCGCTCGACGATGTGCACGGGCATCCGAATCGTCCTGGCCTTGTCCGCAAGCGCCCTGGCGACTGCCTGGCGGATCCACCACGTCGCGTAGGTCGAGAACTTGTACCCGCGCCGCCAGTCGAACTTCTCCACGGCGCGGATCAGCCCGAGGGTGCCCTCCTGGATCAGGTCGAGAAACGGCAATCCCTGGTTGCGGTAGTTCTTGGCGATCGAGACGACCAGTCGAAGGTTCGACTGGATCATGCGCTGCTTTGCCTGCATGTCGCCGCGCTCGATGCGCTTCGAGAGCTCCACCTCCTGCGCCGCGGTCAACAGCGGATGCCGACCGGCCTCGCGCAGGAACAGTTGCAGCGCGTCGGTCGTCGTCTCGACGAAGACCGGCTGGGGCGGCGGAGCCGGCTCCGGCACGCGCTCCTCCTCGATGATCTCGATCCCGCGCTGCTCGAGCTCCTGACGGAACGCCTCGAGCTCGAGCGCATCGAGCTCCAGCGGTTCGAGCACCTCGTGAAGCTCCTGTTGTCGCAGCGCGCCGCCGGTCTGCTCGGCAGCTTCGAGCAGGTGCCGTACGTCGTCGCTGCCGAGGACGGCTTCGATCTCAACCGTTGTCATGCGCGCTTGTTCTTGTTTTCCACCGGCGGGGCGACGTCAAACAGTGGTCGAGCATTGCCTCTCGAGCAGCGAGGCGAGCATAGCCCAGATTCTTAGGCGTTTGTTCTGCCGCGCGGCCGGCCGGAGCTGCTCCACCAGGCGAGCGCACGGTAACCGGTGTTATGTCAAGTTCGAGGAGAAGAACCAAATGCCGGGTCTCCTCCCTCTGTTCCAGGCGTGCGGTGGACTCGCCCCTCCCGATCAAAAACGATGATGCCGATTGCGCAGCGCGGGTCGGCTTCCAGTCGACCGGGGAACCTGTCGTCACGCCGTGACCCGATGATCCAGATCTCCTTGTCTTCCCCCGAGAAAGCAACAGGGCGACTCCTCGGGGCCCAGTCGGCGGCGAGATTCGGACCACAAAAAGTTCTGCCACCGACTGTACCCGTGGGCACCTCCGGTGGCAGAACTTTCGCCGAGCCGATTTCGCTTTCGTCCACCGATCGCATTGACTTTCGCCTTCCGGCTACAGCCCTCACGATCGGCTTCGGCCTACTCGCGTCCCGTACTCGACGCAAGGAGGACAATACGGTCGGCCCACCTGGGATTCAAGGCCTCTGAGGAGCGGAAAAGTGAAAAGTTTGCGCTCTTTGCAAACTTTTCTTTTTTCCACATTTCCACAGCCATCTCTGCAACCTGTGGATAACTCGGTTCGGGTTACGATCCAGGGCCGTGCACCTGCGCATGCCCAGCTTCGACCGCGGCCTCACGTCCTTCCTGTGGGCGTTCGGGCTCGGGCTCTATCTGTGGCTCGGCATGCTCGCGATCGGCGTCTCGGGCGCGACGGCGTTCATCATCTCCGTGCTCTCCGCGTGCGCGATCTTCCTCTTCGTCCGCCTCTACGGCGAGGACGAGGTTCGGCGGACCCGCGGCCCCTAGTACTGAATCAGCGAGTGGAGCGGGTACTTGGTCAGCCGCTCGCGGCCGCCAAGGAAGCCGAGCTCGATGATGAAGCACACCCCGACCACGTCGCCTCCGAGCTGCTCGACCAGCCCCCCGATCGCTTCGACCGTGCCGCCCGTTGCGAGCACGTCGTCGTGTATCACCACGCGCGCACCGTCGGCGATGGCGTCGGCGTTCAGCTCGAGCGCGTTCTGGCCGTATTCGAGGGCGTAGGTCGCACTGACCGTCTCCGGGGGCAGCTTTCCTGGCCGTCGGGCCGGGACGAACCCGCACGGGACCTCCTTGGCGATCGCGCCACCGAGAATGAAGCCTCTCGCCTCGACCCCCAAGACAAGATTGGGGCGTTGCTCGCGCGTCCAGCCGGCAAGCTTTGCGATCGTCTGACTCAGCGCCTCGGGATCTCGGAGCAGCGGACTGATGTCCTTGAAGCCGACGCCGGGCTCCGGCCAGTCCGGAACCTCGCGGACACGGGTCTTGAGATCGATCGCCATCAGGAGGCGGCGACGCCTCGCAGCTCCCGCCAGAAGAGCAGCTGGGAGAGCTCCTGGGCCAGCTCCGCGAGCAGCTGCAGGTCCTCCACCCCCGCCTGGCGGCGCTCGGGATTTCGGGAGCGGAGCGCCGGCGCCACGATCGCAGACAGGAGCCCGATCTCCCGGTCAGCCGCGGTGCGAAACGGGCGCAGATGCCGCGCGTCGACCCCGAAACGCGCCAACTTCGCGCACACCGCGGCGACGTCGGCCTCGCCTTCCGCAAAGCGGCGCTCGCCCCCCTCGACCCGCGACTCGATCAGCCCGTACTCCTCCAACTCGCGCGCGAAGCCCGTCGTAACGCCGGCCCGCTCGCACAACTCGCCGAGCTCGATCTCGTCCTGCTCGCCCGCGAACGCCGATCGCCCCCGGCGACGGCGCTTCTTCCCGGGCGCCGAGGCGAGCTCCTGCCTGATCACCCGCAGCGGCAGAAACTCGTCGCGCTGGAGGCGCAGAATCGTGCGAAGCCGCTCCACGTCGTCTTCCGCGTAGAGCCGGTAGCGGCCTGGAGTCCGTCGCGGGGCGAGCAAGCCCTGGTCCTCGAGATACCGGATCTTCGAGATCGAGATGTCGGGAAACTCCTCTTGGAGCAGCGTGCAGACCGCGCCGATCGTGAGCGGACGATTCTCCGGTTGAGTGACGGCGGTCGCGCTCATTTCTGCAGGAAGGTCAGCCGGTACTTGCCGATCTGGAGCTCGTCGCCGTCGTCAAGCTCGGCGCTCTCGATTCGGCGGCGGTTGACGAACGTCCCGTTCAGGCTGCCCTGATCCTCGATCACGAACCGGCCGTCGTTCCGCCGCAGCACGGCGTGGTGGCGCGAGACCGTGACGTCGTCGAGGAAGATGTCGCAGTCCGGCGACCGGCCGATCGTCGTCGCCTCCGCCTGCGGGATGAAGTGCTCGCCCGCGCGGCCGCCGCCCGAGCGGACGACGAGCGCCGGTCCCTCCATCCCGAGGTCTTCGAGCGGCGAAGATTCCTCCAGCTCCTCCGGGTCGAAGGCCATCGTCGTGTCTTCGGCGGCCGCGTCCCGTACGAGAGCAGCGCCACACTTCGAGCAGTAGTTGGCAGCCTCAGGGTTCTGAAAGCCGCACTCGGGGCAATAGACGTGGCTCATTGGGCCCGTCAGGCCTCGATCGGCGGCGTGGCTTTGCCGGCGAGGATCTCGGACAGCCGGTCGACGTCGACCTCGCTGAGCGGGCTCTCCC
The DNA here is from genome assembly GCA_046728705.1 of Actinomycetota bacterium. Lineage (GTDB taxonomy): Bacteria > Actinomycetota > Thermoleophilia > Gaiellales > Gaiellaceae > JACDAN01. Next base: position 1,406 of record JBKPFE010000079.1, on the reverse strand, counting down.
CTGCTCCGACCTGCCGTTGGAGCCGCGCGACGAGCTCAGCGCGCAGGATGTCGATCTTCCCGTGCAGGAGCCGGCGCTGGTACGAAACCTCCTGCTCCTTCCGCTGGAGGTCGTCGATCAGCTCCTTGAGGTCGGAGTCGGACAGCGTCGCGAGATCGGGCAAAGGTTCCAAATCGGGCCTTCGTTCGGAGGATCAGTTAATCAGGCTGACGGCTAAGGGTCAACCTGACGTTGAGCTTTCTGGCTCAGGTGGGCACCTCCTCGCCCTCCCTGAGCACGGCTTCGACCAACTCGCGCAGCTCGCGCTCCAGCTCGGCGGACGTCTCCATGTCGTTCCCCTCGGCGTACACGTGTACGACCGGCTCGTCCGGGTCGGGCAGCACCTGGGCCCACCCACGTTCGTCGAACACCTTGATGCCGTCGCTCAGGTCGACGTCACGGTCCTTCAGGCGCTCGGTCAGCACCCGCATGACCAGACCCTTCTGCGCCCAGGGGCAGGGGACGCGACGGTGGACGACGTGGGATTCCGGCAGCTCCGAGACGAGCTCGGAGAGCGGCCGGTCGATCGGCGCGAGCAGTTCGAGCAGCTTGCACAGGCTCGCCATTGCGTCGTAGGCCGGCAGGAATTCCGGGAACAGGTAGCCACCGCCGACTGCGCCCGCGAAGATGACGCCGTTCTCCGATGCCGCCTTCGTGAGCGCGGCGAGCGACGCCGGCGTCCGAACGACCTCGAGCGGGCTGTCCTGGACGAGGCGATCGACTTGGCTCGTGACAGTGACCGGGAAGGCCAGCTTGCCGCGCTTTCCGTTGCTGCTGATCAGGCGGAGATAGAGGAGCAGTGCCTGCTCGACCGGGATTTCGCGCGCCTGGTCGTCGATCAGGTAGAGCCGCTCCGCGGCGCGGTCGAACACTACTCCGAGGTCGGCTCCAACGGCACCCACGAGCCGCTTCGTCTGACCCACGAGCTCGCGCAGCGTGGGCGCATCGGCGGTCGGCTGGTCGGGCCTGAAGGTATGCGCGCCGACTGCCTCGACGCCGAGCGGCCCGAGCAGAAGCGGCAGCACGAACGAGGCGGCGGAGTAGCCGTAGTCGATCACGATCTTGAACGAGCGGGCACGGATCGCGTCGACGTCGAGGCCGGCCAGGAGATCGTCGGCGTAGCCTTCTCTCGCGCGCGCCGGGTACGTGATCCCACCGACGTCCGGGGCCGCCATTCGCCTGAACTCGAGGCGGGTGAAGTGCTTTTCGACCTCCTTGTGCATCGATTCGGTCAGCTCGATCCCAGGCGGCTCGAAGAACTGGATCTTCAGGACCTCCGGGTCGGTCGGACTGATCCCGACGTGGAAGCCCCCGTCGTAGCCGTGGCTCTTCAAGAGATGGCGTCCGACCGGCGACGGCAGCACGCG
>JBKPFE010000179.1:0-1903 GCA_046728705.1 Actinomycetota bacterium | reverse complement strand
GCAACATCTTCCAGGGCGCGATGACTCCGGGTCAGCTGTTCGCATTCCGCCCGGTGCCGGGCCACGCGCGCTACCGGACGCCGCTCGGCGGCCTGCACCTGTGCGGCGCCGCCGCCCACACCGGCGGCGGCGTGATGGGTACGCCGGGCCTCAACGCCGCGCGCGAGATCCTGGGTCGGCGCCGCCTGCGCGCATCGGTGTGACGCACCCGGCCGTAGTCGAGGCTTAGGATCGGTCTCTTCGCCGGCACCCCACGAAAAGGACGAAAGGAGCCAGATGGCTGAGGTGTTGTTGTTCCACCACGCGCAGGGCTTGACGCCGGGGGTCGTCGCTTTCGCCGACGAGCTGCGACGAGCCGGACATACCGTGCACGCTCCGGACGTCTACGACGGCCGCACCTTCGACACTCTCGACGAAGGTTTGGCGTACGCCAGGGAGGTCGGTTTTGGCGAGGTCTTCGAGCGCGGGGTGCGTGCCGCGGACGGGCTCCCCAGCGAGCTCGTCTACGCCGGCTTCTCGCTCGGGGGGATGCCGGCGCAAAAGTTGGCCCAGACCCGCCCGGGAGCCCAAGGGGCGCTGCTCTTCCACTCTGCCGCGCCGCCTTCGGAGTTCGCGCCTTCGTGGCCGGCGGATGTTCCCGTGCAGATCCACGCCATGGACGGAGACCCGTTCTTCGTCGAGGACGGTGGTGACATCGACGCCGCCCGGGAGCTCGTCGCGTCGGCCGAGCACGCAGAGCTGTTTCTCTACCCCGGCGATCAGCACCTGTTCGCCGATAACAGCCTGCCGTCCTACGACGCGGGCGCAGCTGCTCTGCTCGGCCGCCGCGTGCTCGAGTTCCTCGGAACCCGCTAACCCAGCCTCCGCAGGGTGCATCGACCTGCGCAGCGTTTCGGAGAGGAGGAGCCAACTGGCCGAGCGCATGATCGAAGCCAACGGCGTCGAGCTCTGCACGGAGTCGTTCGGCGACCCGGGCGACCCGCCGATCCTCCTCGTCATGGGCATTGGCGGGTCGATGCTCTGGTGGGAGGAGGGTTTCTGCCGGACGCTCGCCGAGGGTGGGCGGTTCGCAATCCGTTACGACCACCGCGACACCGGCCGATCCGTCACCTACGAGCCGGGCCACCCCGAGTACACGGGCGCCGACCTTGTCGCCGACGCCGCTGGCGTGCTCGACGCCTACGGCATCCCGGCCGCGCACGTGGTCGGCGTCTCGGCGGGCGGGGCGTTCGCGCAGTTGCTTGCGCTCGACTTTGCCAATCGCGTCCTCTCGCTCGTCCTCATCAGCACCTCTCCCGCGCTCCCCGGTGAGCGCGGGCTCCCGCCACCGACCGACGAGTTCGCGCGGTTCGTGACAACGGCGGAGGTGGACTGGTCGGATGCCGAGTCGGTGATCGACTACCTGGTCGACTACTCGCGCGTGCTCGCCGGTGGCCGGCGCCCGTTCGACGAGACGGCAGCCCGGGAGCTGGCGCGTCGCGACGTCGAGCGGGCGCGCAACTTCGCCGCCGCGCGAAACCACGATGCCATCCCCGACGAGGGACGCTCGCGCGAGCCCCTGTCCGCGATCACCGCGCCGACACTGGTGATCCACGGGGCCGCGGATCCGATGTTCCCGCTCGAGCACGGCGAGGCGCTGGCCGACGAGATCCCCGAAGCGAGGCTGCTGACGCTCGAGGAGGCCGGTCACGGAGTCGATCGCGCCGACTGGGAAACCTTCGTCCGCGCGATCCTCGAGCACACCGCCCCGACCAAATCGGGCTACGGACGATAACCGCTTCCGCGCAAACCACCGCCGAGCCAAGGACCGGCCGAGCTCCCGCCCCGAGAAACGCTGCAACCGCCTCATTCGGCGGTCGCAGAGTAGTGACATAGCGGGGGCAGGATTTGAACCTGCGACCTC
>JBKPFE010000171.1:0-7079 GCA_046728705.1 Actinomycetota bacterium | reverse complement strand
CCGCGGCGAATTAGCAATCCTTCGGATACGGCCAAACTAGACTCCTCGGCGTGGCCGACATCGAGACGCGCACCGAGCTCTGGGGGGATGAAACCACGAAGGCGATCGCAAACTTCACAGTCTCCGGCGAGCCGATTCCGGCCTCGGTCGCCCACTGGCTCGGCCGGATCAAAGGCGCTGCGGCCCGGGTGAACGCCGAGCTCGGTCTGCTCGATCCCGACAAGGCCGAGCGGATCGCGACGGCCGCCGAGCGGGTCGCCTCCGGCGAGCTCGATGATCAGTTCCCGATCGACGTCTTCCAGACGGGCTCGGGCACGTCCTCGAACATGAACGCGAACGAAGTCATCGCCACGCTGGCCGGCGAGGACGTGCACCCCAACGACGACGTGAACATGGGCCAGTCCTCGAACGACGTTTTCCCCTCGGCGGTTCACCTGGCTGCCTTGGACCACCTGAGCCACGATCTGATCCCCGCGCTCGAGCAGCTGGCGAACTCGCTCGGCCTCAAGTCACAGGAGTTCGACGACGTCGTCAAGTCCGGCCGCACGCACTTGATGGACGCCGTGCCGGTCACGCTCGGCCAGGAGTTCTCCGGCTACGCGGCGCAGGTGAGACAGGGCGTGGACCGCGTCCGCGACACGCTCGAGCGAGTCGGCCAGATCCCGCTCGGCGGCACCGCGGTCGGAACCGGTCTCAACACCCATCCCGAGTTTGCCGAGCGCGTGCGCGAACGCCTGAGCGAGGAGACCGGGCTGAAGGTCAGCCCCCCAGTCGATCCATTCGAAGCGCAGGCCGCGCGCGACGCGCTGGTCGAGGCCTCGGGGGCTCTCAAGACCGTCGCCGTCTCGCTGACGAAGATCGCCAACGACCTGCGCCTGATGGGCTCGGGCCCTCGCGCCGGCCTGGCCGAGATCTTCCTTCCAGAGCTCCAGAAGGGGAGCTCGATCATGCCGGGCAAGGTCAATCCGGTCATCCCGGAGGTCGTCACCCAGGTTGCGGCGCAGGTGATCGGCAACGACCAGGCGATCGCGGTCGGCGGCATGCAGGGACACTTCGAGCTCAATGTGTTCGTGCCGCTGATCGCTCGGAACCTGCTCGAGTCGATCCGCCTCCTTGGCGCGGCGTCACAGCTCCTGGCGGAGAAGTGTGTCGACGGCATCGAAGCCAATCGCGAGAACGCCGAGCGTTACGCGGAGCTGACGCTGTCAGCCGCGACCGCGCTCAACCCGCACATCGGCTACGACCGCGCGTCGGAGATCGTGAAGACCGCCGCGACCACCGGGCGCTCACTGCGCGAGGTTGCCCGTGAGGCGGGCGTGTCCGAGGAGATCCTCGATCAGGCGCTCGATTATCGGGCGATGGCCAAGCCGCACAGCGGCTAGACGGAATTTCTTACCGGCCTTTCCTGCGTGCTGTGGCAGGCAGGGCGTGGCAACAACTTCAGTACTGCATCGGTCTCGGTCGACAGGAATTCGAACCTGTACGCGATCTGGGCCGACCACCGCAACAACACCAACCCGAACTGCGACTTCCGGACCTCGCCGGTGGGCAACGGCGCACCGCCGTGCGACCACGACGTCCTCTACTCGTTCTCGACGAACCGGGGGAACGACGTGGAGCCCGACGGTGACGGTAACGCCGCGGTCGAGGCTCGGGGAAAACGCACAGTGGCAGCCGTGGCACGACGTAGCGGGTGACGGGAGCAAGGTGTACGCCGCCTTCTACGACCGGCAGTAACGGCAACTGCGAGACGGCTGGGTCCAACGACATCACCCTGGCGACGATCTCGAAGCCGCGGTCGGCGAACCGCAGCATCACGTACAAGCGGATCACGACGGCCTCGATGCCGAACCTGACCCTGGCCAACAACCCGGTTCAGGCCGGCTTCCTCGGCGACTACATGTGGGTCGAGGTCAGCCACCACAACTTCGACCAGAAGGACGTCCACATCGTCTGGGCCGATACTCGTCCGCTTCCGAACCGTCTGGCGCACCAGCGGTTCCCGGAAGAGGACATCTACTACGCCCAGGTCAAGGGCCACTAGGCCGTGCTAGCCGAACGAGTGGAGAGGCCGCCTCCGGGCGGCCTTTCCACTAGCCTGCCGCCCGGTGCGCCGGGCTGTCCTGCTCCTCGCAATACTCGGGCTCGCCGGCTGCAGCCTGACGGGCGACGACGGCGGCGCCTCGATCGAAGTGGCGCAGCTCGAAAAGCTCGTACTCCAGCCGGACGACCTCCCGCGCAGCTTCGTGCGTTTCGACGAGGGGCGCCAGATCGCAGCCGATTTGCCAGCCGGACCCCGAGCCGATCCAGCCCGGTTCGGCCGCAGGGATGGCTGGAAGGCGCGCTACCGACGCGCTGGAACTCTCGAGACCACCGGGCCGCTCGTGATCGAGTCGAGGGCCGATCTGTTCGACTCGAGCAGCGGGGCCGAGGACGACTTCGACGCGGCTCGAGCTGACATCGACGAGAGCGAGCCCGAGTGGCAGCCCATCGGTGAACCGGGGCTCGGAGACGAATCGTTCGCTGCGACCCTGCTTCAGGGCGCAGAGACCTCGGGCATCCGCCTCTATCAGGTCGTCTGGCGCGAGGACAATGCCACCGCGTCGCTGATCGTCAACGGCTTCGCGCGCGGCCTGGCCCTCGAGGACGTTCTCGAGCTGGCCCGCGCGCAGGAGCGGCGCATCGAGGCTGCGGCCGAGTCTTAGAGGCTCGGCGGGCAGAGGAGCGGGGGTGTCTTCAGACCCGCTCGGCTGCCTCGCGACCCCACTGCCCAGGCGCGGAGTCCCTGGCACCGGTCGTAGGTGACCCGCGAGAAGCTGACGACGAAGGCGCCGCGGTTGTTCGCGATCACGCGCTTCGACCGTAGTTGGTCGCCCCTAACGCTGACGACAACGCGCTCCGCGGGAACGAAGTGCGCGCCGCGTAGCGTCAGCGGAGTGCCGCTCTCAAGCTTCAGGGTCGCCTTGCCCGAAGAGGTCTCGTTGGCGCCGCTCGCCGCCGTTCCGAAGAGCGCCAGGCTCAGCGTGAATGCGATGACAAATGCGGTTCTCATCGCCCCGTCAGTATGCCGCAGCTCGTTCAGACCCGTTTCTCCATTTGCAAACCGACAGGCACCGCCCTACCGTTCACCGACGCACGCAACGGCCGCTCCGCGGGCGGGCCGGCCGGCGGAGGAACGTTCCCGTCGCAGCCGGGGCGGAACCCGAGCTGCGAGCAGTCGGACGTCTTCTTCGACAGCTTCAGCGCACTAAACGGCGGCAGCGGAGGCTCGGCGGGGAATATCACCCCCTTCCTGGTCACTCCCTGCCCCGTTGATGACTAATCCGAGCGGAGCTCGGATGCGAGAGAGAGGCCGCCTTCGGGCGGCCTCTCTCCGTGATATCACGACACTGATATTGCATCGAATTACTAGGTGTGTAAGGATCGCTGCCGCACCTTGGCCAAGGAGGTCTACCGGTTTCTTCTGCGCATGCCCGAGCGCACGCGGGTGCGACTTGCCGACGCGGCCGCTCGAGCGGGCAGAAGCCTGAACGCGGAGATCGTGCATCGCCTGGAGGGGAGTCTGGACGGTGATGCGCGCGCGGCTTTGCCGCCCTCTTCGTCGACAACGGAAGGGGAGGGAATGCGACGACGACTAGCGTGGCGCTGGCCATTGGCCGCCGGCATCCTCGCCGTGCTCGCGGTTGCGGGTGCTGCGGCGATGCTAGGCGGCTCCGACACACCCACGGCGTCCCCCGAGCCAGCCGAGGGGATACCAACCGCTCTGGCCGGGCACCTCAATCAGCTGAAGCAATCACTGCCCGGCAACGCGGGCATGTCCCGGGAAGGCCCGGGAGGGGCGGCCGACTCGGAGTTCATGGAGCGCGCCTACCCGGACAACGCGATCTCGCTCGGCGACATGGAGCGGGCGCGGGATGCGTTTGCGGCCGCGAACGGCCGGCAGTCCTTGGCGGACCTGCAGGTGACTGGCAGCTGGGTCTTGGTGGGCCCGAGCCGAGCGCTTTACCCGAGCTCACCGTTCCTGAACTCGTTCCTGTACGTCCCGAACGCGTACATCGCGGGAGGGCGCACGACGTCGATCGCGATCAGCGACACTTGCAACCCCGGCAACTGCCGACTCTACATCACACCTGCGGGTGGCGGGATCTGGACGACGCAGGACGGCCTTGCCGCTGCGCCGCAGTGGGAGTATCTGGCCGGCCCGCTTGGAATCAACTCGGCCGGCGCGGTCACCATCGATTCGAACGATTCCACCGGCAAGACGGTCTACGTCGGTACAGGCGAGGCGAATATCTGCGGCTCCGGCTGTGTTGCCGGCGTCGGAATCTACAAGTCGACCGACGGCGGTCAGACCTGGACAGGTCCGCTCGGCGGCCCGCCGACCGACACTGGAAATCCGCTAGGCGGTAAGGGCGTCGGCGAGATCCTCATCAAGCCGGGCAGCCCGAACACAATCTACGCCGCGACGACGACGGCGCTTCGCGGCATGTCGGAGTCCTGCTGCGTGGGCGTTACCCGGCCGGTGCCTGGCATCGCCAAGTGGGGCTTGTACAAGTCGACCGACGGCGGCGCCACGTGGAACTTCATCCACAACGGCTCGGCGAACGCGGCCGCCTGCACGGGCTCGCTCGCCGAGTTCAACAACTTGGCGACATGCTCCCCCCGTGGCGTACGTTCGTTGGCGCTCGATCCCACGAACCCGGAGATCGTGTACGCGGGTTCCTATGCACGCGGCATCTGGCGGTCGCCGGACGGCGGCGCGACCTGGACGCAGATCAAGACGTCGCTGAACGCCGCTGTCATCCAGACGCGGCCGAACCTCGCCGTGACGACGCTTCCGAACGGCAACACCCGCATGTACGTCTACGAGGGGAACGCAGGCCAGAACCCCTCGCAGCTCTTCCGCAGCGACAGCGTCGCGACAGGGGCGCCGGTGTTCACGAACATGACGAGCGCGAAAGTCAAGGATCCGGGCTGGGCCTGGTACGGGATCTGCGACCCGCAGTGCTGGTACGACTCCTTCGTCTACACGCCGAAGGGGCATCCCGACATCGTCTACGCGGGCGGTGACTACGCCTACGGCGAGACGATCGCCAACAAGCGCGGCGTAATCCTCTCGACGGACGCGGGTGTCAGCGGGACGGACATGACGTTCGACGGGACCGACCCGCTTCACCCGAACGGACTCCATCCCGACCAGCACGACATCGTCACGAACCCGAACAACCCGTTCCAGTTCTTCGAGACGAACGACGGCGGCGCGATGCGTTCGAGCGGAGCATTCGTCGATCGCTCGTCGTGGTGCACGAGCCCGCCGGACCGTCGGTTGAACGGGCCCGAGATTGACCGCTGCGAGCAGATGCTCTCGCGGATCCCGTCGAAGCTCGACGGAATCAACGACGGCCTCTCGACGCTGCAGTGGATCAAGGTGAAGGCGAGCCCGCACGACCCGCAACTGCTCCAGGGAGGGACGCAGGACAACGGGACCTGGGAGACGCCTGGGGACCCGGTGAAATGGGAGAACACGATGATCGGAGACGGCGGCTGGAACGGCTTCGACGCCGACCTTCCGAACTTCCGCTTCCACTCGTTCTTCGACGTCTCGCCCGAGGTGAACTTCGAGGGCGGCAAGATCGCCACGTGGATCTGGGTCGCCGACCCGCTCTTTGGGCATGCCGGCTCGAACTTCTACTCGCCGATCATCAACGACCCGGTCGTCAGCGGCACGATGTTCGCCGGCACCGGGCGGACGGCGTATCGGACGAAGACGCACGGCCTCGGTTCGATGACCATGGCGGAGGCCCAGAGGCACTGCAACACGTGGACGGGCGACTTCCGGCCCAGCATCACGTGCGGGGACTGGGCTGAGCTCGGCCCGGTTCGTTTGACCGCTGCCGCCTGGGGTGACCGGGCGGGCGGCAACGTCGCCGCCGTGGAGAGGACGACGGCGGACACGTCGAGCGCGTGGGCGGCGACGAGCACAGGCCGCGTCTTCATCACGAAGAACGTGAACGCTGAACCGACCGTCGAGCGGCATCCGCGGATCCCGCCGAACGACCCGTACATCCAGCGCGTGGCGACCAACGTCTCATGGACACGGCTCGACGACGAAGCCGCGATCGACCCGAACCGGTTCGTCTCGAGCATCTACGTCGACCCCACGAACGGGAACCACGCCTGGATCTCGTACAGCGGCTACGGCGCCAACACGCCGGGGCTTCCGGCCCACGTTGTCGAGGTCACGTACAACCCAGCGACCGGGACGTCGACGTGGGTCGACCGCTCGTACAACTTCGGCGACCTGCCGGTCAACGATCTCGTGCGCGACGACGTCACGGGCGATCTCTACGCCGGGACGGACTTCGGCGCTCTTCGCCTCGCGGCCGGCACGACGACGTGGACGAACTCCGCGCCGGGGCTGCCGAACGTCGAGGTCACGAGCCTCGAGATCGTCACGGGCGCGCGGATTCTCTACGCCGCGACGCATGGGCGCAGCACCTGGCGCCTGAACCTCGACTGATCGCAGGACCAGATGGGGCCGCTTCGGCGGCCCCATCTAGGTTCTAATATCGCGCTGTGCCCCGCATCGTGGCCGCTCTCGCCTGTGCTCTCTGCCTGGCCGCGTGCGGCGGCGGGGGCGGAGACGGGGACATCCGCTTCCTCGTCTTCGGCGAGCCGGAGGAGATCAAGGCCTACAGAACCCTGATCGCCGCCTACGAGCGGCGTGAGGGGGCAGGCAAAGTGCAGCTGATCGAGGCCAGCGACCGTGAGGACCTGATCGCCCGCCTCTCGACCTCCTTCGCAGGCGGAGCACCGCCGGACGTCTTTCTGCTCAACTACCGCTTCTACGGGCAGTTCGCGGCGCGGGGCGTCCTCGAGCCCCTGGAGGACCGGGTCGAGGACGCGGACTCGTTCGAGCCGGAGGACTTCTACCCGGTTGCGCTTGAGGCCTTTCGCTGGGACGGCGTGCTGACGTGCCTGCCGCAGAACGTTTCGAGCCTCGTCGTCTACTACAACCGCGACCTCTTCCGGCGCTTCAACGTGCCGGAGCCTCGACGTGGCTGGACGTGGACTGAGCT
>JBKPFE010000294.1:0-5954 GCA_046728705.1 Actinomycetota bacterium | reverse complement strand
CCGCGCGTAAACCGAAAGAAAGACGGTGGCCGGGCCCGACGAGTGCAGGACGACGACGGACCGCGCGGCCTCGAGCGCGTCGCCCGCCCTGTCCGCTGGCGTCAACCGGTGCCGGCGAACGAGCCGCGCCCGCCGTTCGATCGCATCAATCCGGCGCACGGAGACACTTTCTACCGGCGTTACCCGGGTTCGGCCAAGGTCCGTAGGTAGGTAGCCGGGCTCGGGCCGCCGACGCACCCGTCCGGCGCTACCTTCGAGGCGTGCAGAAACCAACGGGTCGACTGCCGCGTCCCCTGACGCTGCTGCGCGTCGGGCTGGCCGTCTTCGTGCTCGCCTGGATCTTCGGGCCCTACGCGCTGCGATCTGCGGTACCGATCTGGCTTCCGTTCCTGATCGCGCTCGGCCTCGAGCTGCACTTCTTCATCGGCGCCCTCCGCCCGGCTCCGGCGCGGCGCCCGGACCGCGGGCCCGAGGCTGCCGACCGAGAGCGGTACGGCTACAAAGCCGACACCGAGGAACTGCTGCTTGTCCGCGACGCAGGTGAGGAGTTGTGGGTTCCCTACGCGGGCGAGACAGACGAGGAGTTGAGCGCGTTGATCGCCGAGGCGCGCGAGCCTCCGGAGGAGGAAGCAGTTCCGGCCGCGGTCGCCAATCCGGAGCGCCGACGCCTTCGGCCGCCCCTTCGCGGCCTTCTCGCGGGTCTCGGCCTCATCGGCGCGCTTGCACTGATCTTCTGGGTAGTCGAGAACCGCACCGGCTGGAATGGGCTCGATGCAACGACGCGCGCCGATGCGGCGGCACTCTTTTCCGACGAAGCCTCCCGTATCGCGGCCAAACCGGTCACGATCCGGTGCGACGAATCCGGCGACTTCGTCGGTGCCGTCCAGCACGCCGACGGCGTCGCCGTCGTCGGCGGCGACCTCGCCTACCTGACGCCGGAGCGCTGCCTCGACCTTTACCGGCTGGCGTTCAAGCGGGAGGTGAGGTCCAGCCAAACCGCCCGTGCGCTCGCCGTTCTCGCGCACGAAGCGTGGCACCTTCGCGGTGTGTCCGACGAGGGGACGACCGAGTGCTACGCGCTACAAACCGGCGTCGAAATTGGACAGCGGCTCGGCCTCTCGCAGGACACGGCGCGGCGGATGATGCGCCAGCAGCTCACGGAGAACGCGCTCCGCAGCCGGGCGAGCCCCGCCTATCGCATACCGCCGGACTGCCGTGACGGAGGTCGCCTCGACCTCAATCCAGACATCACGCGGTTCCCCTAGCTCCAGGGCCACGCCGCGCGCGGTCGCCCAGGCGATGGACCGAACCGAATCGCGGACGCGCGCGAACCAGCTTCACTCGCCCAGCTGCGAGCGACTCGCAGGATCAGCACACAAGGAGGTCCAGGATGGAAACAACGCGCGCTGCCTTCCTCACCCGCGGCGCCAGAGGCGGTCTCGCGCTCGTCGCCGGCGGAGCGCTGCTCGGTCTCGCAGAGGACACCGCGCTCGCCGCGCCGACCGCGGACACCGACATCGCCAAGCTGGCCGCGACCGCGGAGCTACTCGCGATCGACTTCTACAAGCGCGCGATCGCGTCGAAGAGGTTCTCCGGCGACGAGCTCGGCTACATGCGAGCGGCGCTCGGCAACGAGCAGGCCCACTACAAGGCGCTCGCCGGCGTGCTCGGCAAGAAGGCGCCCAAGAACCTCAGGTTCAAGTACCCGAACGGTGCTTTCTTGTCCGCGAGGGCGATCGGCAAGCTCGGCCAGGCGCTCGAGACGGCGTTCGTCGGCGCCTACATGGGAGCGGTCACCGCGCTCAAGTCGAACGAGCTGAAAGGGGTCGCCGCCCAAATCGGGGCCAACGAGTCCCGCCACTTGAGCGTCCTGACCAACATCGCCGCCGGCGGGATCGTGCCGGCGCCGGCGCTGCCCAAGGTCCTCGCGGCCGCGCAGGCAACCACCGCGGTCAAGCCCTTCCTCGCCTGACGACTCAATCCGAGGGGCGGACCGCTGCCGCCCCTCGGATTGATCTGCCGCTTGCTCTTACGAGCCCGTCACCGCGAACCAGCTCGTGCCGCCGGCGTTCATGACGAACACGATCGGCGCGACGCAGGGGCTCGGAAGACTCACGGTCGCCTCGATCTTCGAGTCGCCGGTGGTCGTCGCCGGGAACTGCTCCGTGACCAGGTTGACGGTCGAGACCGTCGTGCCGGTGCTCGTGAGACAGCTGACCGCCCCCCTGAAGAAGGCTGACGGGTTCAGCCCGGTGCTGACGAGGACAAGGCCCTCCACGTCGATCTCGAGCCTGCCGTCGCTCTCCAGCTCGCCGTTGACGTCATCAATCCGCCAGGGCGCACCTGCTCCGGGTATCCCTCGGATCGCGTTCGCGGCTCCCCTGAACGGGTCGTTCACGCCGAACATTGTGTTGAACTCGAGAACCGTCTCCCCGCTTGTCGAGCTCGCCGCCGACGTCTGCGCAATCAGCGCGACGCCGAGTACGAGAGCCGCAACGAAAGTCCATCTCCGCATCTCGTTCCTCCTGTCGATTCCCCCACAAACGGACGCTGTGTACTCCCGCGTCTCATTTGGAGTACCGACGGGATGGGCCTTCGGATTGCGTCAGCCGGAGAGCTGGATCTCCGCGGGGAGCTCATCCCGCTCGTCGGCGGGCTCGAGCTCCTGCCGCGTGCGGGCGTCGAAGTAGACATAGGCCGTGACCAGGGCGACGAACGGCATCGCCAGTCCGTAGACGACGCCGGCGACGATGTTGAGCAGCGGGAGGGGCGCGTCGGTCAGGAAGATCAACAGGGCGCCGAGAAGAGGGCCGGCAACGAGCGCCAGAGCGGCACTGATCCCGACGAGCGAGGCCACCCGGAACCAGCGGCGACGCACGAGCTCCGCGCTACGGCGAAGGGCATCCGTGGCCGAACGATCCTCGAGCTCGACGACCGGCGCGAGCAGTGACCACCGGATGCCGAGCCAGATCGCGACAGGAAGCAAAATCCCCGTCGCTGTGAGCGCGACCCACGCGGCGGCCGTGAGACCGAGACCGCCCAGAAGCGCTCGGGTATTCGTGAGCGCAATCCGGTAAGCCTGCACCGGGCCGATGGCCTGGCCGGCGTCGATGCGGACGAGTGCGGACGCAGTGGCCGCCTGGACGAGACCGAGCCCGAGCAGGGTGAGGGTCGTACCGAGCGCGACCACGAGCAGCGCGAGCGCCCCGGCCGATTCTCCGGTTGTGTCGATGCCGAGGAGCCCGAACCCGCCGATGAGGAGCGTCTGCAGAAGCGAGATGAGCCCCGCAAGTGGGATGAAGAGGAGACCAATGCCGAGGAAGAGCGGCGTCCGCTTCACGTACATCCGTCCGGCCGCCGCGAGAATCTGCCCCCAGGCCCGCCGACGCGCCACGCGGAGCGGCGCGATCGGATGCCACGTGGCCCACGCAATGAGGTAAACGGCGAGCGCGAGGAGCGCGCCGAGCACGAGCAGCGTCCCACCGGGGTTTCGGAGGAGGCTGATCAGGCCGCGCGATCCGGCCTCGACCGCATCGCAGAAGAAGTCGGTCGCGCCCGTCCCGAGCACTCCTCCGGTCGGCACCGCGTAGCTCCGGGACCGCCACCCCTCAGACCAGGCGATCGGCTCGGTCCACTGGCGCTTCAGGTTGGGCCCGGTGGGCCCGTTGAAGAAGGCCTCCTGGAGCTCGCCCCAGCGCCCTTCGAACGTGATCCACGGGAACGCCGCGCGCGCCGCGGCCGGGTCGCTCGGAATTGTCTTCACGGTCGGACGGAGCTCCACGTGCGGGCCCTGGGTGTCGTCGCAGCCGACGCCCGCCTCGGCCGAGCTTCCGAGATAGAGCGCCTGGGTGAACTTGTTCGCGTGGGAGCCGGCGGCGGGATAGACGACCGGATGCGTCACCTCGAGCTCGAGCTTGTCGTCGCCCCAGTCGGCTTGCTCGGCGCCTTCGTGCGAGCTGTAGCCGACCTCAACAGGATCCTGCGCGAGCGCCTCGCGCGCGTCTCCAGCATCGAAGACGAGCTGGATCATCTCCCAGTCGCCCTCGTGCAGGTTGTTGAAGTCGTTGAACGCGTAGAAGAGCCAGTATTGAAGGGCGAGCTTCCCCGGGTGGCCGCGCTCGGTCGCGACGTGGGCGTACACGGCCGGGGCCTTTCCCTCGGTGAGCCGGCGCGCCCAGCGCTCGTAGTCGCACCCCGGATCAAGGGCGTCGCCCGGGAAGTCGAGGTGGTACTCGTAGAGGTCGGCGAGATCCGCGGCGGTGGGGCCGATCTCCACGAGATCCGTGGGCCTCCACGGCCCGCGCAGCGCCACCGTCGGCTCGTCAAAGAGAAGATCGACGTCGATCGGCTCGTACGGCTCGCCGGGGCCGCACTCCTCGGCCTGCTCGACGAGCCGTACGACCGGGGCGAAGCGGTCGGCGAGCGCCTGCTCGTCGGCCAGGGCGGCCACAGCCGTCGACGGCGCGAGGAGCGCGAGCAATGCGGCGAGCCAAACCAGCGCCGAGCGAGCCAGACCTCTCACACTTCGGGTTTCGACGCGAAGAGGCCCAATCCCAGCCGAGCTACGTCGAGTACGACGGGCTGGCAGGACGGGCGGCCCCGCTACTCCATGAGCGCGGCGATGCCGAGCATCACGACCGCAGCGAGCCCAAGCAGTCCCATCAGCGGAAGCATGAACCGGATCCACTTGTCGTACCGGACGCCGGCGAGCGCGAGGCCGGCCATCACCACGGCACTCGTCGGCGTGATGAACCTGGCGAGGCCGGCGCCCCAGCTCCACGCGGTGACGACGAGCGGCCGTCCCACGTCGGCGAAGTCGCCGAGCGGAGCGAGCAGCGGCATCGCCAGCGTGGCATGTCCGGACGACGACGGGATGATGAACGCGATCCCCGTGTTGATGATGAAGACGAGCGACGTGAAGCCAATCGCGGACGTGTCGCTGACGGCGTCCTCCATCCAGCTCAGGATCGTGTCGATCGTCTGCGTGTTGTTGAGGATCACCGTCACGCCGCGGGCGAGCACGACGGCGACCGCCGCCCCGATGAAGTCGCCGAGGCCACGGCCGATGTTCCCGGTGATCTCCTTCTCGCTGAAGCCGGCGACGAGCCCGACCGCGACGGCGGCGACGAGGAACAGCGCGGTGAGCTCGGGGAACCACCAGCCGAGGTTCCACCAGAAATCGTTGTCGACCGTCTCGTGGGTGACCGGATCGGCCTCCTCGAGCCCGATGATCGAGTCCCACGGGATGACGGAGAAGACGAGCAGGGCAAAGGTGAACGCGGTGATCCCGAGCACGAGCTTCTGGCGACCCGTCAACGCAAGGCCCGCGGCCGACTGCTCCCGGGCGATCTCCGCTTTGTCCTCGGGCAGGAAGCCGACGAGAGAACGCTCGGGCTGGGCCTTGACGCGCTGCGCGTAGCGGGCGACGTAGGCGATGGTGATCGCCGTAAGGACGAACCAGCCGATCCAGCGCAGCCCGATGCCGTCGCCGATCCCGACGTCGGCGAACTCGCTGGCGACGCCGATCGAGAAGGGGTTGACGGTCGATGCCATCGCCCCCACGGTGGCGCTGGCGATGATCATCCCCGCCGCAGTTATCCGGTCGTAGCCGAGCGTGAGCAGCAGCGGGATGAGCAGCGCGTAGAAGCCGAGCGTCTCGTCGGCCCAGCCCATCGTCGTGCCGAGGAGCGAGAACAGGCCCATCACGGCCACGATCACGAGCCAAGGCCGCGCCTGAACCGTGTAGGCGAGCTTGCCGATGGCGACGTCGAGGGCGCCGGTCGCGAGCACCATCGTCATGAACGCGCCGATCGCGAGGACGAACATGAACACGCCGACGGCTCCGAAGAGGCTGCCGACGCCGAAGGGGACGACGGTACCCGTCTCCGGGTTCTGGAGCCCGTAGAGTCCGTTAACGGGGGCAAGGAAGAAGTCTCCGACGCGCTCGCCGAAGT
>JBKPFE010000035.1:0-7056 GCA_046728705.1 Actinomycetota bacterium | reverse complement strand
TCGTCGTCCGCGATCTGCAAGGAGGAAATCATGAGCACCCCCGCTGACCAGACTCACACCACACTGGATCCGGGGGCTTCGATCTTCGGCCGCGTCCTCGTCGGTATCGACGACTCGCCCGAGTCGTTCGAGGCGGCGCGGCAGGCTGCGACACTCGCAACCGGCCCGCTCACTCTGCTCGCCGTGTACGACGTGACGCCGACGGTCATCGGGGCCGGCATGGCGCCCGGGCCCGTCGCCCCTCTCGACGAGGGGCCGTTTCGCGAGCGGGCCGAGGAGGCGCTCGAGCGCGCCCGGCAGGAGCTCGGCTCGGTCGAGCCGGCCGGCAAGATCGCACGGGGACGCGCCTGGGAGGTGCTCCTCGACGAGATCGCCGGCGAGCACATCACGCTCGTCGCCGTCGGCTCGCATGGGGCGGGCCGCGCGAAGGGCATCCTCATCGGCTCGACCGCGACCGAGCTCGTCCACAAGGCGCCGTGCTCCGTGCTCGTGGCCCGGAAGCCGCTGAAGGCCTTCCCGAGCTCGATCGTGGTCGGGGTCGACGGCTCGAAGGAAGCGGCTGTGGCCGATGCGGTTGCTGGAGCGATCGCCGTTCGCTTCGGGGCGCAGCTCGAGCGCCTCGAAAACCTGCCCAACCCGGTGAACGGTCTCGTCGGCGCTGCGACCGAGGCCGACCTACTCGTGGTCGGTAGCCGCGGCCTGCATGGCATCAAGGCACTCGGGTCGGTCTCCGAACGGGTCGCGCACGAAGCCCGGTGCTCGGTCCTCGTGGTTCGCTAGTCGGGAGCTCAGCGCCGACTGAGACGACCGTCTCGCGACACTCTCGGCCCGAGCGGGGAGGAACGCCGCCTGCACGGGGAGCAGCAGCCGTCTGTGCATACATTCCACGAAAGTGGACCAGGCCCAGAAGATCGCCGAGAAGTACTTGCCGCAAGTCGATCCGCAGTCACGCGCAACCGTGGAGCTGGTGATCGACCTCATCCTCGATGTGCTTCCTGATGCGCAGCATGCGCGAAAGTGGGGTCGGCTTACGTTTACTCGGGCGGATAACTGGCACCACTGGATCTGCGCGATCTCCTCCAGCAAGAGCTCGGTCAAGCTTGTGATCCACAAGGGCGCCCTTCTCGCCGACCCTCACGGCCTCATGGAAGGCGAAGGCCGTTATTCGCGCGCGATCGCCTTCGGCTCGCCCGAACAGATCGACGCCGACGTCTTGGCGCCGATTCTCCGCGAGGCTGCCGCCCGTCAGACGGAGATGTGATCCAGCGACCCTGCCGCATCGGAGCCCGAACGAAGCGGCGGCACCGCCGGCGAGAGCGTTCCAGACGCGCGCTCCCGGATTACAAGTGGTCGTCTGGGCGGGCACGAAGGGGCTAGGCTCGACCTCGTGAGCCCGATCCGCGCAGTGCCATGAGCGAGGGCTTCGAGCTCGGCCGGATCGCGGGGATCCGGATCGGGATCCACTGGAGCTGGCTCGTCGTCTTCGTACTCATCACCTGGACGCTTGCCGACTCCGTCTTTCCGAATCAAAACCCCGGCCTCTCCGACTCGGAGTACCTCGCCATGGCCGTCGCCGCTGCGGTGCTCTTTTTCACCTCGCTCCTACTGCATGAGCTCGGACACGCGCTCCAAGCCCGGCGCGAGGGCGTCGAGATCGACGGGATCACTCTCTGGCTCTTCGGCGGGGTCGCGCGCTTCAAGGGCATGTTCCCGAGCGCGGGGGCGGAGTTCCGGATCACGATCGCCGGTCCGCTCGTCTCACTCGCGATCGGGGCCCTGTTCGTGCTCGCCGCCTGGTTGCTCGATCTTCCGCGCGCAGTGGACGGCGTCGCCGCGTTGCTCGGGTTCATCAACCTGTTCTTGCTCCTGTTCAACATGATCCCGGCGCTGCCGCTCGACGGCGGGCGCGTGCTCCGCTCGGCGCTCTGGGCGAGATCGGGCGACCTGGCCGGTGCAACCCGGAAGTCCGGCAGCATCGCCCGCGGCTTCGCCTTCCTGCTCATCGCCGCCGGGCTCGCCGAGCTCGTCTTCCTGAG
Organism: Actinomycetota bacterium; assembly: GCA_046728705.1. Taxonomy (GTDB): domain Bacteria; phylum Actinomycetota; class Thermoleophilia; order Gaiellales; family Gaiellaceae; genus JACDAN01. The sequence continues at coordinate 5,020 of JBKPFE010000035.1, read as the reverse complement.
CTCGTTCGGCGGCGTCTGGCTCGCCTTCCTCGGCTGGTTCCTCCTTCAGGCGTCGGCGGGCGAGGTGCGTGCGCTCACAGCTCGTCAGGCGCTCGGCGGCCTGCGCGTCGCCGACCTGATGGTGCGCGATCCGGCCACGGTGCGCCAGGACATGCTCCTCGGCCGCTTCATGGACGACGTCGTCTCGTCGAAGCGCTTCACCACCTACCCGGTCGTCGACAACGGCCGGGCCGTCGGGCTGCTGCCGTTCCGCTGCGTCGCCGAGATTCCCCGCGGGCAGTGGGACGAGCGCTCCGTCCGGGACTGCATGCTCCGCCTTGACCAGGTACCTGTGGTTGCCGCCGACGACCGGCTGACCGAAGTAGTCGACGAGCTCGGCGAAAACGACGTCAAGCGGGCGCTTGTGCTCGACGACGGCCGGCTCCTCGGTCTGCTCTCGATCACCGACGTCGCCCGGGCCCTCGAGGTCGGCGGGCGCCGCCCCGCGTAACCCGACGCGGCAACTATCCGAAGACGGTGTCGAGGAACATCATCAGCCCAAAGCCCCCGAGGACGAGATGGACGCAATCTGCTCGTTCCGCGTAGGTGGCTCTCCGGGATGAGCTCGTCGACGACGACGTAGAGCATCGCCTCAGGGCGCTCACGAGCAGCAGCGCCTGGCGGCGGCTCGGGTCGAGCGTGGGACCGGGCTCGGCAAAACGAGCGTGCACATGCGGAACCGCCCGATCGAGCCCGTAGAGCACGGCGCAGCCCAGCGCGAATCCGGCGAGTACCTCCCAGATCTCGCCCAGGCCGGTGGCGAGGCCCGCCCCGATCATCCAGGCGAGGGTGTTCCTGTCCACTGGGTGGTGTGGGAGCCTAAGTCAGCGCAGCACGAACGGCGGCGGCACGTAGCGGAACGCACAACGGGCGTCGAGGCCCGCCGCCGTGCCGTTCTCGACGAACCCCTGCGCGACGCGCGGCATGCAGCCGAGCTGGACCGACCCATGTCCGCCCGCCGGGACGACGACCGTGCGGCTGCTGGGTAGCTCATGGGTCGCGCGTGCGACGTTGGACGCTGGATCCTGGGGATCTGTTCCGCCGACGACAAAGAGCACGGACTTGTCGGAGCGAACGCGCCTCGTCGACCAGGCCGGCTGCGCGACTCTCGGGACGGCGGAGCACACACTGGAGAAGAGGCGCGCGTCGATCGCGGTGGCGTTGGCGAGGTAACTCCCTCGGCTCGCGGCGGCAGTTCGTTTCGGGTTCCATCGGGCCCAGGACTCGTTGCAGACGATCGACCAGAACATCACCTGCCGGGTAAGGGTGAGAGTCCCCGTCTCGCGTCGGACAGCGCGCGCGAGCGGCGCCCAGTCGCGCACTCGAGCTCGATGCGCGATCCAGGGAATCTGGGTGGCGGCGGCGGGCAAGCGCGACAGCGACTGCATCGCCCGTCCCGCCGTCGCGGCGTCGATCAGCGTCCCTTGCACGCGCACGGGCTTGCGACGAAGCGCCTGATCACCTCGAACGCCTCGCGTCGCACGCGTGGGTACCGGGTCGCGCAACGCCGCGAGTCGGCACATCGCTCGAGGATTCTCCTGAGGGCCCGGTGGGCGTTTCGGCCCCAGAGCTCGAAGATGGGGACGTCGAGCAGCGTCGCTCCGTCAAGGACGACGGTGTGCACGAGCTCTGGGTGCTGAGCGAGGAAGTACTGCCCGGCGATGGCGCCGTAGGAGGCCCCGTAGAGGTTCACCTGTCCGTAGCCGAGCGCGCCGAGCACCTCGGCGAGGTCGTCCATCGCGGGCACGGTCGTGTATTGGCGCGGATCGGCGTCGAGGCTCGTCATGCAGGCTCGGACGTATGCCTGGACAGCAGCGGCGTTCCTCAAGCTCTCGGGCGGCGGCGGGCACTCCAGCCGGTTCGAGGCGCCGGTTCCACGCTGGTCGACGAGCACGATGTCGCGGCTCTCGTGCAGCTCGGAGAAGACGGACAGCATCCTCACGGCGTCGGCGACCGCCGAGCCGCCCGGGCCGCCAGCGCTCGGTTCTCCGGAACCGTGAACGTGCCGCAGCGCGCGGCCACTCCCCCGGCGAGCGTGCATGGCACGAGCGGAAGGGACGCGGACGCCGCCGCTCCGAGGGGAACGAGGGTCACGGCCGCTGTCAGCGCGAGCGCCTGCCGGACCACGGGACCACCAGCTGGCCGACACCGCCGAGGACGGCGGCCACGTCGAGCGTGGATAGCACCCCGACCGGCTTCTTCGTGCTCGGATCGACGACGACGAGGTGGGTCATTTCGTGCACGGCCATCATCTGAGCCGCCCGCTCTAGCGTCTCGTCCGTCGTGACCATCAGCGGCGGGCTCGCCGCGCTTTCGCCGGCCGTGCGCGCGGAGAGATCTTCCGTCGTCGCCACTTTGACTAGATCCAGGTCCGAGACGACACCCCACAGCTCTGCCGTTTCGTTGCGAGCCGGCTCGTTCCAGACGACCACGCAGTGAATGCGGTGCGTCGCCATCTTGCGCGCAACGTCGGTCATCGGAGCGTGGAGGCTGCAGGTCACCACCCCCTTGTGCATGACGTCGGCGACCGTCGTCGCATCGAGGATCGATTGCTCGTTCATCGCAACCTCCTTTTCGCATCGATTCTGGGACGAGGGCGCGCGAGCGCCATCGGCGTGCACACCGATCGGACGTGCGGCGGACTACCGATGCCGCCCCTGCGTCAGATCGGGCCACGACTCCGGCAACCCCAGACGGGCGCGGTGCTCACTCGTGCGGTGGCAGGAATGTGTCTGTGTCGTAGCTGTGCAGCACGGCAGACACGTGCAAGCTGGCGTGTGCGATCGGGGCGCCTACCGGGTTGAGCGTCACGAGGGTCGGGACGCTCCACAGCACGTCCCCGGTCATGGGCTTCCCTACCTTGCCGGAGCGAAAGTCGCTATAGCCGAAGTGGTACACGGCCGTCATCGCGAGCGAGGCAATTAGCGCAACGACACCGATCACGACCTTGCCGGCGAAGCCCTCGTTCAGGCGGCTTCCCGCCAGCGCGGCGAAGACGACGAGGATTGGGAACACCGACAGGAGCAGGCCGTCGCTCACGCCGTAGACAACACCCCGCCATAGCACCGCTCCGATCAACTCGAATTCGTCGGGGCGGGAAGTGGCGTCCTCCGTGCGCACGGCCATAAGCGCCATCACGCCTGCGAACACCGCGCCGAGTCCCACAGCCCACACCCAGCGCCGCTTGACTGCGGCGACGAGGTCGTAGCCGGTCGAGCGAGCCCACAGCCCGATCAGGCTGAGGACGGCAACCGCGTAGAGGCCGTAGAAGACGTCGCGGTTGATCTCGAGCAGGTCGGCGAGAAGGAACGGCACAGCGAAAGCGACGACGAAACCGCCGGCCAGCCACGCCCAGTGAGCCGAGGTGCCGAGCCGCACGCCGACGCGACGCTGCGTGCGACGACCGAGTGCATGCGTACTCATGACTCCTCCTTTCGGCCGCACCATCGATCTGCCGCACTGGGCCGCCATCGGTAGCCGCACCGATAACGCATGTGGGATTTCCGAAGACCGGGGCGCCTGGCATCGCGCGCGCCTATGGGTTTCTCGCCAAACGCGAGATCAGTCATCTCTATCGGCGGCCGGCCGGGCTCCGGTGAGGAAGAGCAGAAGCGCGGTCGAGCTCATGTCCTCCAAGCCCATGCCGGCGGCCTTGCCTGTCCGAACGCTTGCTCCGACGAGCACGAGCCATGATTCGACCAGAGTCGCCAGAGGCACATCGGTGCGTACCTGGCCACCCTCGCGTCCCCGCTCGAGGAGCGCTGCGAGCGGCGCGATGAAGCCAGGCTCGGGAGGGCGCCTCTCCCGCAACAAGACAATGAAGTCCTCACCCACGGTGACCAGGGCGCGCGTCGCGCGGGCGAGTCCCTCCTCGACGGGAACCTGCTCGAGATTCGCTTCCGCGAGACGTCGCCCGGCCTCCTCGTTAGCGGCGGCTTCGAGCGCCTGGATGAGCGACTCGCGAGTCGGAAAGTAGCGGTAGAGCGTCGCGCGCGTCATCTCCGACGCGGCCGCGATTTCCGCCATGCTGGCGGCCTCTCGGTCGGCAAGCACGCGTGCCGCTGCGAGGAGGATTCCACGCCTCGTGCCCTGCCCCCGCGCGGTCATCGGCCCCTGTCGGTGTGACACACGTGTCGCATTAGCGGGACAGCATTGACATGTTGCTGGGGAGTGTGATCAAATCGAGACAGGAGGGAGAGCCAGATGCGGCACCGCACAGCGGAACAGCCCCGATGCGGCAGGGCCGTGGCGGCTCCTCGACGCTCGGAAGAACGCTTGCGGGTAGAGCGCGTAATCGGTCGCGACCGGGAGGCCTGAAATGGCTCGGATGACGCGTGGGCAATTGCTCAAGTACGGCGCGGCAGGGGGCGCGGTCCTGTTCCTGCCGCTCCGAGTCCGCTTGCCGCAGGCGCTCGCGCAGGTGCCGGGCGGGACGCTCCCGCCGGGGAGCATTCCGAAGTACGTCACCCCGCTCGTGATCCCGCCGGCGATGCCGCGCACGGCCAAGATGCCGGTGCGAGGGGGGAAGAACGTCGAGTACTACGAGGTCGCGGTGCGCCAGTTTCCGCAGCACATCCTCCCGGAGAGCTTGGGGCTCGAGCAGACGACGGTCTGGAGCTACGGCTCGGTCAACCACCCGGGCAGCTTCAACTATCCCGCCTTCACAGTCGAGGCGACGTGGCGAAAGCCCGTACGGGTCAAGTGGATCAACGACCTCGTCGACGCACACGGGCACTACCTGCCGCATCTGCTGCCGGTCGACCAGACTGTGCACTGGGCGAACCCGCCGGGTGGCAACGGCGACAGGGACGGGCACGGGACGGATCCGACCCCATACACGGGGCCCGTCCCGATCGTCACCCATCTGCACGGCGGCCACTCGAGCGAGGAGAGCGACGGCTACGCCGAGGCCTGGTACTTGCCGGCGGCGAACAACATCCCGTCGGGCTACGCCCGCGTCGGCTCCTTCTATGACACATTC
>JBKPFE010000132.1:0-2433 GCA_046728705.1 Actinomycetota bacterium | reverse complement strand
GCGCGTGCGGCGAGGTCGGTAGCGGACAGTGCGCGAGGGTTCGTCGACTGCGTGGCGATCATGGCGGGGGCAAGCTGGGCGAAGTCGGCGAGCATCGCATTCGTGTCCTTGTCGCGGAGGATCGAGGCGACGACGACGTCGAAGCGGTCGGCGACATGCGCTCGGAGCCAGGCGGTGCCGGCCGGGTTGTGAGCGCCGTCCCAGAGCTCGCGGCCGCGGCGTTCGAGGCGGCCGGGGAGGGTGGCGGCCACCTCGCCGCGGATTGGGTGGCCAAGAAACGCCTCCGCGGCTTCACGCGCGCCTCCCGTGACGATGTCGGCGCTCTTCGGTAGCAGGTTGGTGTATCTGTTGTCCGGTAAGACAACTACGCTGGCCGCATGCGCAACCGCAAGCTTTTCCTCCGCGATCTGCTCCAGCGTCTCGCCCAGCACCTCGGTGTGCTCGAGCGAGACGTTCGTGAGCAGGACGACCTCGGCGTCGACGACGTTGGTCGCATCGAGTCTCCCCCCGAGCCCCGCCTCGACGACGGCCACGTCGATCTCCTGCTCGGCGTAGTCGGCGAGCGCCGCCGCCGTCAACGCCTCGAACTGTGTCGCGCCTATCGCTTCGGCGTGCGGGCGGATTCGCGCGATGGCGCGCTCGAAGTCCGCCTCCGCCCCGTCGATCCAGATGCGTTCCGACCACCCGCTGACGTGCGGCGAGGTATATGCGCCCGCGCTCCTCCCCTCGGCATGCAACAGAGCGGCGATCGTCCGAGTCGCGGTCGACTTGCCGTTCGTCCCGACAACATGAATAGCGACATACCGACGCTCCGGATGCTCGAGCCGTTCGAGCAGGAGGTGCATGCGGTCGAGGCCGAACTGCTCCGGCCAGGGGCTCAGCGAGGCGACCCATGCCGTCGCCGAGTGAGCTTCAGCCGGTGAGAGTCTCGAGCTCACGCCGGTAGCGGGCAAGCTTCTCGCGCTCGGCTTCGACGACCTCGGCCGGTGCCCGCTCGACGAAGCGTCCGTTCGCCAGCATGCCCTCGGCGCGCGCGATCTCCTTGCGCAGGCGCTCGATCTCCGCCGTCGGGTCGCCGTCTGCCTTGACCCGATCCGGTCGGACGACCGCGTCGAAAATGCGCTGCTCGTCGCCGTCGAGCTTCGGCCGAACGCCGCTGCGCCGGAAGATCAAGGCCGCATCTTGTACGTCCTCCAGGGCGGCCTGATCGGCGGCAAAGCGCTCGTCTGGCTCGGGCCAGGGCGTGACGATCAGCCGTTCCCGGCGCGCAGGCAGCTGCGACCAGATCTCTTCCGTCACGTGGGGCATCACCGGGTGCAGGAGCTTGAGCAGCCGCTCGAGAGCGGCCAGCGCGGTTGAACGCACCGCTCGGTCCGCGGGATCCTCGAATCGCGGCTTGATCGCCTCGGCGTACCAGTCGCAGAAGTCGTCGAACGTGAGGTGGTAGAGCGCATTCACCGCGGGTGCGAACTCGTAGCGGGCCCAGCTCTCTTCCAGCTGTGCGCGGGTCGCGTCCAGCCGGGCGAGGATCCACCTCTCCTCGAGCTCACGCGGCTGGATCTCGGGCTCGATACCCTCGGCGTTCGCGAGGATGAGGCGCGCGACGTTCCAAAGCTTGTTCGCGAGCCTTCGACCCTCCTCGATCACCTTGATGTTGAAGCGCACGTCCTGGGAGGAGGACATCTTCAGCAGTCCGTAGCGCGTCGCGTCCGCGCCGTGCGCCTCGATCGTCTCGATCGGGTCGATCCCGGTGCCGAGGCTCTTCGACATTCGTCGGCCATCCGGTGCATTGATCGTCGAGTGGATGTTGATTGAGTGGAACGGAATCTCGCCCATCAACTCGATCCCGGCCATCACCATCCTCGCCTCCCAGAGGAAGATGATCCCGCGGTCTGTGGAGCTGACGTCGTTCGGGTACCACGTCGCGAGCTCCAGCGTCTCCTCGGGCCACCCGAGCGTCGCGAACGGCCAGAGCGCGGACGAAAACCACGTGTCGAGGACGTCTTCGTCCTGGGCGAGCTCACGGCTCCCGCACTCCCGGCACGCCTCGGGCTCGGTCTCCGCCACCGTCAGATGCCCGTCGCGGCAGTACCAGACCGGGATGCGGTGTCCCCACCACAGCTGGCGCGACACGCACCACGGCCGGATGTTCTCAATCCAGTTGAGATAGACGTCGGTGTAGCGGGCGGGAAAGAAGCGGACGCGCCCGTCGCGGACCACGTCGATCGCCGGCGCGGCGAGCCGATCCATGTCACACCACCACTGGAGCGTGATCAGCGGCTCGATCCGCGTGCCGCACCGATTGCAATGCCCGACTGCGTGCCGGTACGACTCCTGTGCCTCGAGCAGCCCGCGCTCGCGGAGCTCGGCGACGATCTCCTTTTCCGCGTCCTCCTGCGTCAGTCCTGCGAAGCGGCCGGCGTTCTCGTTCAT
>JBKPFE010000393.1:0-9044 GCA_046728705.1 Actinomycetota bacterium | reverse complement strand
CCGAAGCAGCAATCAACGAGATACGCAGCTGGTGACCCATGCAATTGGCGCAGGAGCTGGACGGTCAGTTTCATGCCCGCATGACCCTCAAAAGGCGCAGAAGCGAGTAGATCGCTTGCGCCTCCTCGGGTTCGTCGCGGGTAGCCGCCTGCAGGCCGCCGACGAGTAGCACCGTCGACGCCCCGAGCAACCCGAGCGCCGCCACGATGTGGATCGTGAGGACGATCTTAAGGCGGGATCCGCTCAGTCTCATGTCCCGTCCAGGGGCGTCAGTGCGAACCGATTGCCCTCGGAGTCCCGGAACATCGACCACCACCCGAACGGGTGCCGTACGGGAGGTTGTGGAAACTCGACGCCGCGCGCACGCAGCTCCTCGTACGTCCGGGGCAGGTCGTCGCAGTAGAAGAAGACATTCGATGTCGGCAGCTGCTCCGGCGCGGTCGGCGGTTCGTCCTCCCGCAGACTGAGGACGACGCTAACCGCGCTGTCCGGCGTCCGCACCTCGAGCCAGCGCTCGTCGCTATACAGGACATCCTGGACGAGCTCGAAACCCATCGGCCCGGTCCAGAAGGCCAGCGCGCGATCCTGATCCTCGACCTCGAGAAGAACCTGGCTGATCCCTAGAAGCATCCGAATAGGATCGCTGCGACGCTTTATCGACGCAACACAAGTTGTCGTATCTCTTATGCTGTTGGTCGATGTACGATCTCCGGCGCCTGCGCGCCTTCCACGCCGTCGCGAGGAGCGGTTCCTTCTCCGCGGCAGCACGCGAACTCGGGTACGCGCAGTCGGTCGTCTCCCACCACGTTGCGGCGCTCGAGCGCGAGTTCGGGCTCACACTCATCAACCGGGGGACTCGGCCGGTCAGCGTCACCGAGGCCGGAAACCGCCTGCTACACCACACGGAGGCAGCGCTGGGATACATCACGGCCGCGGAGGACGAGCTGCGGGCGGTCGCCGGGCTCGAGAGCGGGACGCTGCGGATAGGCGCTTTCCTCTCTGCTGCAAACTCATTCGTTCCCGCCGCCCTGGCTCGCTTCGAAGACGCGCACCCCGATGTCGAGGTCCGGTTGGAGCAACTCGAGGAACCGGAGGCGCTGCGCCGCCTGCGCTCGGGCGATCTCGACCTGGCGGTCGTGTATCGCGTGCATGGCCTGTCGGAGAAGGGACGGAAGCAGCCCGATGAGGGCTTCGACGACGTATATCTCGCAGACGACCCATACCGCGTCGTGCTCCCGCTGGCCCATCCGCTCGCCAGCCGCCGAGAGCTCCGGCTGGCCGACCTGGCCGGAGAGCGCTTCATCGCGCCGCCACCCGAGGGATTCCTGCTTCCCTATCGCACGATGCTCGAGCGGCTCTGCGCCGACGCCGGCTTCGCGCCCGACGTCAAGCACCTCGTGAACGACATCACGGTCGCCCGCGCCCTCGTCGCCGCCGGCCTAGGCGTCGCCGTGTTGCCCGAGCTCGCGCTTCCGCCGCCGCATCAAGATGTCGCCGTACGACCGGTTCGCGACATTCAGTCGTTTCGATCCGTCCACGCAACGTGGCTCCGCGGTCGCCAGGTCCCATCGGCGGCCCACATGGTCCGCTACCTCACCGACGCCGCCCGAACAGCCGTGCTGCGTTCTCTCATCGCACCCAACCCGACGATGAGCCTCTTGGCGCTCCGGAGTCGTACGTAGCGGAGTGCAGTTCGAGACCAAGATCGCAGTCGTCCTCCGTGACGACCTCGCCGTCTGGCAGAAGACGAACGTGTCGGCGTTTCTGGTTAGCGGGATCGCCGGAACGGTGCCAGGGGTCGTCGGCGAGCCATACTGGGACGCCTCCGGGAACGAGTACCTGCCGATGTTTATTCAGCCGGTGCTCGTCTACGAGGCGGACGCCTCAGGCTTGAGAAGGGCCTACGACCGAGCGATGGACCGTGATGTCATGCCCGCGATCTACACGTCAGAGCTATTCACGACGAATCACGACGAGGCGAACCGCGCCGCTGTCGCGGGGGTCCACGCGCAGGATCTCGACCTCGTGGGGATCGCCTTCCGGGCCGAGCGCAAGACAGTCGACAAGATCGTCGATCGATTGCGGTTCCATCCTTGACCGTTCGGAGCACCCGCCACGGACGGACGCCTCAAGCAGAAGGTGAAACAAGCCCGAGCTTGGCTGCGATGGGCTCGATGCTCAGCTCCATCAGGAACTGCAGCTCTTCCGAAGGCTCGTACTCCTTCATGCGGCCGACAACCGTGGCCTTCGCCCGCTCAGGTTCGGACCAGTCGGCGTTCGAGACGGCTTCGACGAACAGCTCGATGTAGCCGCGCTGCCAGTCCCACCTCTCAGGGCCGACCGGCCCGCCGTGACCAATGTAGAAGACGGCATCGTCGGGGAACCGCGCGCGGAGCTTCTCGATGTTCGCCAACCACTCGGCGTAGAAGCCGTCGGCGAGGTAGCAGTGCTTGTGGTCGTAGATCTGGTCGCCGAGGAAGACGGTCTTCGCGTCATCGCCGACGACCCACGGGCTGTCGTGCGGCGACTCGCTCGGGCCGAGATCGATGACGGTGAACGTCAGGTCGTCGAAGGTCAGGCTCTCGCCGTCGCCAATCGGGGTGTTCGGGAAGATGCGTTTGGTCGGCCAGTCCTCCCCGAACATCGGGCCGATGACCTGATCTTTGATCGCGTCGTCGGCGCTGATCGTGTCGATCACTCCCTGCGGTGCGTAGATCGGGATGTCGGAGCCGGTGATGACTTCGCGGAGCCCGGCGTAGTGGTCGGGGTGAGAGTGCGTCAGTACCGCGGCCAGGAGCGGCTTTCCAAGGCGATCGATGCCCGCGCGCATCTCTCTGGCGGCGGAGACCTGCAGTAGCCCGTCGACGGCGACGACCCCTGACGCGGTCTCGACCAGGTAGGCATTGACGAACGCTCCTTCGTGCTCGACCGGGAAACGATGGATTGTGGGGTTTGCTGCCACACCGCTCCTTTCAGCTTCGTCTCGCGTGCTCACTCGTTTCCGAAGGTCAACGCGCGAGGAAACCAAGTGTTCCCGCCTCTGGAACTTACCCCGCTCGCCTCACAGTGTGGAGAACGGAGGTCCGCGCCCGCACGAGCGGCCCTGCATCGTGCTCGGGCTCGGCCGGGAGCCGGCGGGCGACTGCCAGCCGCTCGGCGACCCGCAGTCGCTGGGTAGATGGGCGCGGATGCTCCCAGAGCTCGACCTGAATCCGCCCAGTAGACGCGGACGTGTGTCTGGACGAACCGGGAGACGAATACCGGCGGCGCACCGAAGTGAGCCGACACGGGCTGGAGCTGCCTCAGCCAGCAGCCGGAGTTGACGATCGCGCCCTGATGGCCGGTCGACCCGGCGAAGTGGGTCAGTGCCGGCGCGTGGGTGTGCCCGGAGACGATCACGTGTCCTGCTTCAGGCTGCTGGGGTCAGGCTCACTGTCGCCTGGTCGATCACGCGTCGGAGGCTAGAGCGTGTCAGGCTACGGCCGATGGACACCTTCCTCGCGATCGCGTCCAGGCGGGAGGTGAGGGAGTACGACGGCCGGCCGATCGCCGACGAGGTCGTGCGGCGGATCCTCGACGCGGGCCGGCTCTCGGGCAGCGCCGGGAACCAGCAGCCCTGGCGGTTCGTGCTCGTCTCGGGTGAGGCCCAGGCGACGCTCGCGGATGCGGTGTCCGAGCCGGGCAACGTCCGCGGCGCGGCGCTCGTCGTCGCGCTCGTCGTCGGCGGCAAGGGACACGTCTCGTTCGACGCCGGGCGCTGCGCGCAGAACATGCTGCTCGCAGCCTGGAACGAGGGCGTCGGCGGCTCGCCGAACGGGCTCGCCGACCGTGACGCCGCGAACGCGGTCGTCGGCGTGCCGGAGGACGAGTCGATCGCGATCGTGCTCTCCTTCGGCTATCCCGGCCGCCCGCGCGACCCGGAATCGCGCAGCCCCGAGGAGTGGAGCGCGCGGGCGAGGCGCAAGTCGCTCGATGAGCTCGTCGGGCGGCTGTAAGGGCGACATCGCGCACCGGGGCGACTGAACCGGCAAACGGAATCGCCCGCACGAGAGAATAGGGGCCTGCGAGCTCGAATCAAGGAAAAGCGAGAAGTCGCGAAGGGCACGCTGCTCGTGACGTTCGACCTCATGGGCCAAGAGGTGGAATTCAGGCCTGGGCAGTACTTCTTCGTCACGCTCCCCAACGTCGGCTACCAGGACGATAAGGGACTGCGCCGACACATCACCGTCGTGACGTCGCCGAACGAGAGAGGCGTGCTCGGCTTGACCACACGCATACGCGACAGCGCCTTCAAGCGAACGCTGCGCGAGCTTCCGGTGGGGACGGACGTCGAGGTCGAGGCGCCAAGGGGAGAATTCGCGCTGCCCGAAGATCCGTCTCGACCGCTCGTGTTCGTCGCCGGCGGGATCGGGATCACCGTCTTTCGGAGCATGCTCCGTTACATCCGCGACGAGCGGCTCCCGTATCGGGTGACACTGATCTACTCGAACCGAGACCGGGAATCGACCGCGTTCCTCGACGAGCTTCGCGAGCTCGAGCAGAAGCTACCCGACCTGCGGCTCATTCTGACGATGACGCAAGACCCAAATTGGGAGGGCGAGACGCGCAAAGTCGACGCGGAGTTTTTTCTGGACTACCTCGGAGACGACCTGAACCGTTGCACGTTCCTCGTCGCAGGTCCACCGGCGATGGTGGAGGCAGTACAGAAAGCGCTCGAGGAGGCGGCGGTGAAGGAAGAGAACGTGATCGCCGAGCGCTATAGCGGCTATTAGCGTCGAGCTTCAGCGGCGTAGCGCTCGGAGCCGACACGCCCGCGCGCGACGAACTCGTCCATCCGGGGAACCATCGGCGCTGACCTCAGAGCGCGCGCCCGCACGACGATCAGCTCGACGTCGTCCGGCTTGTCGCGCGCGATCCAGCGGCCGTCGCTGCCGGGGTAGTTGTTGTCGTCGCAATCAGCAGGCGTTCGCCGACCAGGACTCGAGGCTCTCGAAGCGGTTTGAATGACCGTCCGAGGATCTGCCGTTGCCGGCCGCAGCCGCGACGGTGTTGCAAGCGCGGCGGTCAACGCCACCATGGGCGTGAGAAGCCTCGTCATGTCTCCCCTCCTCGCTCTGGGTCGGGGCGAGGCTAAGGCGGGGTCTGCCGTGCGTGGGTAACGGGGCAGTGAAGAGGACGCAACGGGCTGGTGGTCCGGGGCTAGCCCGCGGGCGACCGGTCTGGGAAGGGCCGCGGATTCGCGGGGGCCGCCGGGGCCGAGGTCGCGCCGAGCCTGCTGTACGTGACCGTGTACGTCCACGCCGACGCGCTGGTTCCCCAGGTCACAGCGATCTCGCGGACGATGCCGTCAGCGCCGACCGTTATGACCGCGTCGAGGGGCGCCGCCGGGTTGGCCGCCTCGTCGTGAGCCACGTAGCCGAATGGGAAGACCCGGATCGGCTGCCCTCCTTTGAAGCCCGATTCCCTGGCGATCAGCCCGGCCGCGACGGTGCCACTGTAGGCGGTGGAGCCGTCGTCGAGCCGGCGCGTGGTCAGCCCGTTCACGCTGTCGGCGATCCTACGCAGCGTCACGCCGCCGATGTCCTCACGCACGGCGGCGAGGTACTCGTCGGGAGTCGTGCCACTTCCGGGATCGATGCTCTCCGGGCTGCCGAGCTCGACCCACCGGCCGTCCTCGACGCCGTACATCATCCCGTCGACGACGAGGAGCTCCGATCCGGCCCTTCCAGGACGCCGCGGGAGACCGTGGGAGACGCGCACGTCCCGGCCATGCCACCGGACGGTCGTGCCGGCCCAGACCTCGCTGTTGTGAGTGATACGCACGACGGCGGTGCCAGAGCGCTCGGCCGAGGCCGCCGTGAGGGACGCGGCTCGCTTGACCGCCGCCACTGCGTTCTCGACGCTAGGGCCGCCCCCGCCGGGCGACCCGACGGTCAAAAACGCGGTCACGGCAGCCGCAGCGGCGAGCGACGCACCGGCCGCCGAGACGCCCACGAGACGCGAACGCCTGGGGCGTGGCTTCGGGGCGCGGGCATCACCGGCGCTGGTGATCAGGGCGCGCACGGCGTCGGCGCCTGCCTCGACCGATTGGGCGAAGCCGTCCTTGACGCGCGGGTTAGCCCTTCGCAGGGCCTGGAAGCTCTCAGACTTGTTCATGGTCCTCCTTCACGAAGCCTGTGTCGTCGTGCGCGGCCTCACCGCGGCCTCGCGCCTGGGCTGTGCGCTCTCCTCGCGGGCGAGCAAATCCTCGAAGACCGCCTGGAAGCGACGCCGCGCGCGGTGCAGCCGCCCTCGCGCCGTCACAGTGAGGCAACCTAAAACGGCCGCGATCTGCGCAGGCGAGAGGCCCTCCCACTCGGCCAGCAGCAGAACCTCGCGATCACGCGGCCCGAGGCCGCGAAGGGCTGCGTGTACCAGCGTTTCCTCTCGGTTCGGCGAGGGCGGTTCCTGCGGTCGGGACGGCGCTTCGAGCGCCAGCCGTTCCTGCAGCGCGACACGCCGCCGGCTTGACCGCCGCTGGTTCGCGATCACCCTCCGTGCCGTCGCGTACAGCCACACACGCGCCGCGTCACCCTCGGGCAGCTGATCCAGACGACGCCATGCCGTCAGGAACACGTCGGCCACCGCATCCTGCGCGTCGCTCGCAGAGGGGGCCCGCCAACCGCAATACGCAACGATGTCCGGGCTATAGGCGGCGAACAGGGCATCGAAACGCCGCGCTCGCTCGCTCTCGCTCTGCCTCATGCGCGCCACTCCAACCGGAACGAAATCAGAGACACGGGCACCACCCCGTCCATGTCCGGCAGGCCCGGGAGCGTTTGACCGAGCTATCCCGCGGCTCGCTCCAAGGCGGCGAGCAGGGTCTCGACGTCGTACGAGTCGTCGTGCCTCGAACCGTTGATGTAGAAGGTCGGCGTTCCGTTCACGCCGCTTCGGACGCCGCTCATGAAGTCCTCGTGGACCCGCGGGGCGTGGACATGCTCGGCCAGCTCCTGGTCGAACGGCTCGACCTCGAGCCCGAGCTGCTCGGCGTACGAGCGGAGGTCCTCGTCGCCCAGGCGCTGCTGGTTCTCGTAGAGCACGTCGTGCATCTGCCAGAACCTGCCTTGCGTGGCCGCGGCCTCGGCTGCCTCGGCGGCCTGCTCCGCGTGGGGGTGCGAGGTCGAGATCGGGAAGTTGCGAAAGACGAACCGAAGCCGCTCGCCCATCCGTTCCTGGACTTCCTTGATGATCGGATACGCGGCACCGCAGTACGGGCACTCGTAGTCGCCGTACTCGACGAGCGTCACCGCCGCCTCGGCCGGACCCTGGATGTGATCCCGATCTTCGCTGACCGGCAGGGTCAGAGTCGCCTCCCACTGGGTTTTGCTCAAGCGGCGCCCTCCGCCCCCAGGTTCTCGAGCGCACGGAGGATCCCGTCGGCGCCGGGGTTCACGCCCACGGGCGAGACGTAGCTCCAGCGCACGATGCCGTCGGCGTCGATCACGTAGAGGGCCCGCTCGCTCGTCCCCTCCTTGGCCCGATAAACCTGATATGTCCGAGCCACCTCGCCCTTCGGCTCGAAGTCGGCGAGCAGGGGGAAATGCAGGTTCCGATCCCTGGCGAAGGCCAGATGGCTCCAGATCCCGTCCACCGAGATGCCCAAGAGCTCTGCGCCGAACCTCTGGAACTCGGGGAGCAGCTCCTGGTACAGGGCCAACTGGTCGGAGCAGACCGGGCTCCAGTCTTCCGGATAGAAAGCGAGGATCACCGGCTGACCTTCGAAATCGGCCAGCGACAGGGTCTGGTCGGGCGTCGAGGGAAGCTCGAAGTCAGGCGCCTTCGTCCCGGGCGGCAGCGGCGTTGCACGCGGGCTCATCGCAGGTAGTTCATCACGTTGCGCTGTTTCAGGCCGAGAGCGCGCGTTGGAACGGCGGCAGGAAGCCGGGGCTGAGGCGCACCCCGCCGAGCCAGGCCTCCAGCCGCCCGGCTTCCGCCTCGACCGCCGCTTCCGCGTCCGACCCAATGTCCTCGAGCAGGCGGTACACGATCTCGCCGTCGCGGCGCTGCGACCATCCGCCCACCACGCGCCCGTCAGACCACACCGTCGGGCCCGCGTTGCCGGCGCTGTCGAAGAGGACGGAGCCGTGCGTGCCCAGGTACCAGTCCCGTTCCTTCCAGCCCATCGTCGTAGGATCGAGCGTGGGCAGCAGCACAGCCCACGGCTCCGGCTTCTCGACGTCGTCGAGGTCGTCGGCCAGCACGTAGCCCGTCGAGCCGTCGAGGTCGACCACCACGTGCGGCACGGCGGCGAGCGCCGCGCGAGCTTCGCGAGCCGTCCAGCCCGTCCACCAGCGCAGGTCGGTCTCCGTCGCCGGACCGAACGAGGCCAGCCACCGACGGAGGAGCTCTACCTGCGCCACCGCCTGGTCGATCGCTTCGATGTCGCCACCGAGCCAGGTTGCGGTCGGCACCCAGCGGTACTGGCCGTTCACCCACGTGCCGCGCGGGCGGCCCCGAACGACTCGCCCCTCCATCGCCAGCTGGCGGAGGACACGCGACCCGGCGCTCTGGATCGCCTCCCACCGACTGCCGGCCCCGACGCGAAGGCGCTTCGCCAGCACCGGGACGTCGGCGACTACCTCGCTCGTGAACGCCTCGCCGCGGGCCTCGACCGCGCGCAGCGCGGCGGTCGAGGCACGTGCCACCCAGGCGGCCGGCCGTGTCGAGATTCCGCTGACCGCGATCATCTGCTCGAGCCTGCGGCGCTCGCGCGCGGCGATGGTCCGCGTGCACGCTGCATAGACGACGGGGACGACGTCGCGCGGGACGACGAACAGTGTTCGGCGCATGCAGAGCACGCGGACGAGCGTGCGGTCGCCGTAAAGGGCGCGCTCGATGTCGGCGGGGAGAACCCTCGACGTCCGCGCGTAAACCGAAAGAAAGACGGTGGCCGGGCCCGACGAGTGCAGGACGACGACGGACCGCGCGGCCTCGAGCGCGTCGCCCGCCCTGTCCGCTGGCGTCAACCGGTGCCGGCGAACGAGCCGCGCCCGCCGTTCGAT
>JBKPFE010000348.1:0-2064 GCA_046728705.1 Actinomycetota bacterium | reverse complement strand
CCGAAGCAGCCGTTGTAGTGCTCGACGACCGCGTCGAGGGTGGCGAAGCGTCCGTCGTGCCAGAAACCGCCTTTGGCGTGTGCAAAGAGTCCCTTCAGCGGGGTGGTGCGGTAACGCTCGTCGGGCGATCGATTCGCCTGGAACGCGTCGGTGCAGATCTCCTCGGGCTCGTGCAGGTTCCAGCCGGGCTCGGTGAAGAGCGGCAGCACGTGGCAGTTGGCGCACCTGCCTTTGCCGGTGAAGATGCGTTTGCCGCGCTTCGCCGCAGCCGCGTTAAAGCTGCCGGGCGGCGGCTTCGGCGCTAGGAGGCCGAGTTGGTAGGCGTGGAGCGCGGGGAGTTTCGGAGTGATCAGGTCGGGAGTGTTCCGGACATCGAAGAACCCCGCCCTGGCGGCGACGGGAAACTTGACCGGATCATTGAGGCGGGGGTCGAAGAAGGTGCCCTGTCCGTGCATCTCCAGGTTGGCGACGAAGGCATTCCAGTAGGTGACGGAGCCCCAGCCCGTGAAGGTGTGGAGGTTGACGCCGGCGAGGCCGAAGGCTGGCGGAATCAGCGTCGCGGCCGACTTGCCGTCCGGGCGAAATCCCTTGCCGTCGAGGAAGAGCTCCGCGTCGAACTTCCCCGGCCCCCAGGCAGCGAGCACAGCGTTGAGCGTGGCTTCGTCAACCTGAAGCAGGTCGGTGAGCGGAGCTTTGTTGGGCGCGAGCGAGACGATCGCACCGACGTTGAGGTCGCGGTTCGGCCAGCCGTCGAGCCGCCGCCCGATACCCGGCGCAAACGAGTCGTCCACGATCGAGTGGCACGAGGCGCAGGTGAGTCCAACCGATCGCAGCGTTCCATCCCGCCGGAAGAGCCCCTTGAGACCGACCACCGCGTCCAGCTTGAGCAGGGCAAGCGTCGTCGCGGGATCGTCGAGGTCGACCCGGCCGGCCTTCAGGTCTTTCTTCAGCGAGTCGGGGAGCGCCGTCGCGTCGACCTTAAGGCCAACGGCGAGTGCGGTCCTCGGGCTCACCCCGGGTCCCACGCCGCCGAGTGCCTCGCCTGCGATCGCTCGATGCAGCTGGAGGGCGTCACCCCAGAACGCCTCGTCACCGAACGTGTCGAAGCGGAAGATCTGCCTGCCCTGCTCGAACAATTCTCGGGCGGCCCGGCTGCTCTCCTTGTCCGAATCACGGCCCGAGGCGCTTACCGCGCTAACGGACGCGTTGACGATCACAAGGCCGAGGTAGAGGACCAGCCCGCCGGCCGCGATCATCGCCAACCTGCCCAGGAGTTTCCCGATCAGGCCCATCAACAACCCTTCCGCCGCTCAGATCGATGGTAGGAGGCGGTCGCGCTGAGCGCTGTGATCGCTGTCACATTTCGCCGCGGAGTCGTCGGTCGCTCTGGCCGGTAGCCCCGGCCGAAGCTCAGGCGGTCGCGAAGACGAGCGCGTCCAGAGCCGTGATCGACTCGCCCTGGGCTGGCCGGGCGAGCCAACTGTCGCCGCGGTCGCTGCTCTCCCAGATCTGACCGTCGGCGAGCCCGGCGAAGAGCCGGCCGTCGCCGGCGGCCAGCGCGTAGGGCATCGCCGGCAGCGGCTCGGGGAGACCACCGGCGAGCGCACGCCACTCCTCGCCCCCGCGCCGTCGGTAGATACGCGCCTGCGGGTCGCCGCCCCCGTGTGCGGCATAGGGACCGGTGCTCGCCGACACGTACCAGAGCTCCGGATCCTCTGGGTCGACGGCAACCGACCAGGTGTAGTGGCGGTCGCGCCCCTCGTCGGCCGGCTGCCAGGTCTCGCCCGCATCCTCGCTGAAGGCAGAGCCGCCGCCGCCCGCTTCGTACGCTCTGCCGCTGACGCGCGGGTGCCAAGCGAGCGAGTGCACGTCGGGTTGCGCGCCGGGGCGGTGATCCTGCCACGTGGCGCCGCCGTCGGTCGACCGCATCAGGCCGCCGAGCTCGATCCCGACCAGGAGCAGATCGCCGTCGTGCGGGCTCGGCGCGATCCAGCGCACATGCGACGTCCACGGCCGCGGCGGGAAGCTCCAGGTCGGCCGGGACGGCAACTCGAGCAGAGCCTC
>JBKPFE010000146.1:0-4886 GCA_046728705.1 Actinomycetota bacterium | reverse complement strand
TCCTCGACGTCGCTCATGGCGGCAAGCAGGACCGGGTTGAACGCCATCCCGGCGCCGAGGCCGAGCAGGATCATGCTCGGGAGGACGTCGACGATGAAGTTCCCGTCCACGGGAGCACGCGCGAAGAGCAGGAGTCCGGCGGCGGCGAGTCCCAGCCCGGTTGCCAACGGCGCCCTGATCCCGAAGCGCATGACGAGCTTGGCGGAGATGCCGAGCGAGAAGAACCCCATGATCAGGTTGGCCGGCAGGAAGGCTAGCCCGACCTGCAGGGGGGTGTATCCGAGCACCAACTGGAGGTACAGAGCAGAGAGGAAGAACCAGGCGAACATGGCCGCCGCCCACAGGACACCGACGACGTTGGAGATCGCGATGTTGCGCAGCCGGAACAGCCCGAGCGGTACGAGCGGGGCGCTGATCCGCGACTCGATCCCGAGGAACAGCGCCATCAGCGCCGCTGAGGCGGCCAGGACTCCGAGCGTCCGGACAGACGTCCAGCCCTGCTCGTTGCCGTTCACGATCGCATACACGGCGAGCATCAGCGCTGCGGTGACCGTCACGGCCCCGGCTACGTCGAGGCGGGCCGCCGATGCCTGCCCGCGAGCCGAGGGGATCAGGACGAGCGTGAGCGCGAAGACTGCGACGCCGATCGGGAAGTTGACGAGGAAGATCCAGTGCCAGTTGAGGGCGTCGGTCAGGATCCCGCCGAGCAGCACGCCGATGCTCCCACCGCCGGCGGCGACGAAACCGAAGACGCCCATCGCCTTCGCCCGCTCCGACGGCTCCGTGAACAGGGTCACGATCAGCGACAGCGCAACCGCCGACACCACTGCGCCGCCGAGGCCTTGCACCGCCCGCGCGCCGACCAGAAACTCCTGCGAGCCCGCGAGCCCGCAGCCGAGGGAAGCCAGCGTGAAGAGCGTGATCCCGGCCAGGAAGAGCCGCCGGTGGCCGAAGAGGTCGCCCAGCCGCCCGCCGAGGAGGAGAAAGCCTCCGAACGTGAGCAAGTAAGCATTGACCACCCAGGCGAGCGAGGTCTCGGAGAAGCCGAGATCCTCTCTGATCGACGGCAGCGCGACGCCGACGATCGTCACGTCGAGGACGATCATCAGGTCGCCCAGGCACAGGACGACAAGCGCCAGCCAGCGATTCCTGCCCTCGATGTTCATGAGCCTCCTCTGCTCGGAAACGGTTGGATGTTGAGACTGCGGCCCGGTTGGAAACTCATCGCTCGAGCCGCTGTTTATGAATAGGTCGGAGCAGCCGACGAGAATTCGACATCTCCGGATGTCGAGGGCGGGACGCCGGCTCCGACTAACTGACAAAGGCGCCAAAAAGCAGGCGCCGGGAGGAGAGGAGTGAAGCAGTGAAATACGTCGTATTGATCTACAACAATCCAGGCGCCTTCGAGGCCTTGTCCGAGGAGGACCGCAACGTTCTGTCGACCGAAGCCGACGCGTTCTTTAAGGAGTTCGGCGAGTCCGGTGAGTTCGTGGGTGGATCGGCGCTCGCCGATCCTTCGAACAGCAAGACGGTGAGAGTACGGGACGGCGTTCCCGCGGTCACTGACGGGCCGTTCGCGGAGGCCAAGGAGCAGCTGGCCGGCTACTACGTGCTCGACTGCGAGAACATCGACCGGGCGACCGAGATCGCCGCGCGCGATCCCGCCGCGAAATTCTGGGCGGTCGAGGTGCGCCCGATCATGGACACCGCCGGCACAGAGATGTGATCACCCACGCGAGCGTCGGGGACCAGCTGCGTCGCCTGGCGCCGCAGGTCCTCGGCGCGCTCGTTCGCCGCTACGGGCACTTCGACCTGTCCGAGGACGCCGTCCAGGAGGCGCTGCTCGCCGCCGCGATGCAATGGCCCGAGCAGGGTGTTCCGGAGAACCCGCGCGGCTGGCTCATCACCGTCGCCTCCCGGCGGCTGACTGACGAGCTGCGGAGCGAGCAAGCCCGTCGGCGGCGCGAGGACGCGGCCGCGGCCCAGATCCCGTCCGACAAGGCCGTCGCGCCTGCTGCGGGCGAGGAGCAACCACCGGATCAGGACGACACGCTGACCCTGCTCTTCCTCTGCTGCCATCCGGCACTCTCCCCGGCCTCGCAGATCGCGCTCACGCTGCGGGCGGTGGGCGGCTTGACCACGGCTCAGATCGCCAGCGCCTTCCTCGTCCCCGAGGCGACGATGGCCCAGCGGATCAGTCGGGCCAAACAGCGCATCAAGGCGACCGGCATCCCGTTCCACGTGCCGCCCCAGCCCGAGCGGGCCGAGCGGCTGCGGGCTGTCCTGCACGTGCTCTACCTGATCTTCAACGAGGGCTATACCGCCAGTTCCGGACCCGACTTGCTCCGCAGCGAGTTGACGGCCGAAGCGATCCGGCTCACTCGCGAGGTCCGGCGGCTCCTGCCCGACGACGGTGAGGTGGCAGGACTGCTGGCGCTCATGTTGCTCACAGACGCCCGCCGACCGGCGCGCACGCGGCCGGACGGCACTTTGATCCCGCTGGCCGAGCAGGACCGCGATCTGTGGAACGCGGACTCCATTCGAGAGGGTCTGGCGCTCGTCACCGGCGCGCTGGCGCAGGCGCCGCTCGGCCCTTACCAGCTGCAGGCGGCGATCGCAGCGGTCCACTCCGAAGCGGCGCGTGCCGAGGACACCGACTGGGCGCAGATCCTCGCGCTGTACGAGCTACTCGAGCGCGTCTCGCCCAATCCCATGGTCACGCTCAACCACGCCGTCGCCGTCGCGATGGTACGAGGGCCTGAGGCAGCGCTCGACTTGTTGAAGACGCTGGAAACGGACGACCGGATCGCCGGGCACCACCGCCTCGACGCGGTCCGCGCCCATCTGCTGGAGATGGCCGGTGACGTCGACGGAGCACGCTCGAGCTACAGGGCCGCTGCCCGCCGCACCACCAGCATCCCCGAGCAGCGCTACCTCGAGGCCCGCGCCGCGCGGCTGAGTGTCGACCGATGAGTTTTCTCCCGCCGGACGGTCTATCTCCCGATGGGGTCCTCCGCACCGCAGACGGTCGGATTCGCGATCAGTGGTCCGATCGCCCCTGCGGACCTGCCGAGGCTCAGCGATCGTATCTCCGCGCTGCTACGCGAACGTGGTGCGGGCGTCGTGCTCTGCGACGTGCAGGGCCTCGAGCCCGATGCCGTGACCGTCGACGCCCTCTGCCGGCTTCAAGTCGCGGCCAGGCGGCACGGCTGCCGCGTGCGGCTGCGTCATGCGTCGGCTGAGCTGATCGAGCTCGTCGCCTTCATGGGTCTGACCGAGGTCTTGCCAGACTCTTAGGAGGGCGTGGCGGGCAGTCCGAAGAGTGGGAACAGCGTCTCGGTGTCGAGGAAGAACGTGAGCTCGACGACGCGGCCGCCTGAGAACTCGAGCACCTGAAGTGCCCAGGGCTCATAGCCACCGGACGGACTGGGCCTGTACTGCCCGTACGCGGGCGAGCCGTTTGCCGCGACAGTCCGGACGAGCCGCGAGCCGCGACAAGTGATCCCCGGCCCGAACCACCAGGCGAAGATGTCGTCGCGGCCGCGGAGCCAGAGGTCGTAGGGCGGCATCGACTGCGTCGCGTCCTCCTTGATCAGCGAGGTGAGCGCGTCCATGTCGTAGGCCTCGAAGGCCGCCACGTACCGGGCGAGCAGCTCTTCGTCCGCCTCGTCTACGGAGAGCGGAATCTCGGAAGCACTGACCTTGTTCGCCTCCAAGGTCGCCCGCGCCCGCTGGAGTGCGCTGTTGACGGACGCAACGCTCGTCTCGAGGAGCTCGGCGACCTCAGCCGCCTGCCAGCGGAGCACCTCGCGGAGGATCAGCACCGCCCGCTGGCGCGGCGGCAGGTGCTGGAGCGCCGCGATGAACGCCAGCCGGACCGTCTCGCGCGCAGCGGTCACCTCGGCCGGGTCCTCCGACACGACGAGCTCGTCGGGCGCCGGCTGGATCCACGTGACCTCCGGCAGGGCGTTCAGGTTCGCCTCGACAGGCTCGCGCGCTGGGCCGAGGTCCATCGGACGAGCGCGACGCTGACGCCCGTTCAGCATGTCGAGGCAGACGTTGGTCGCGATGCGGTAGAGCCACGACCGCAGCGCCGCGCGCCCCTCGAAGCGGTCGAAGGCCCGCCACGCCCGCAGGAACGTCTCCTGCACGGCGTCCTCTGCCTCGAACGGTGAGGCGAGCATTCGGTAGCAGTAGGCCGTCAGCTCCGCGCGATGCTGTTCGAGCTGATGCTCCAGCTCTGCGGAGGCGGACGGGGCGGCGGACGACTCGCGCACGAGAGCATCCTAGAGGGGTGAGGCCATGAGATCGCCCGTGCGGCGCGAGCTGGCCGCTCTGAGGCTCGCCCCGTCGGGTCGGACAGGGCGGAGAACGTGCGGTCCAACGGTAGCTTTGGAATGGCATGGGCGATTACGGGCGGCCGATCGAATTCGGCCTCAGCCTCGTCCCGAATGCGGCGGAGGTAGCTGAAGCACGCGAGCTCGCCGTTCGCGCCGACGGCCTCGGGCTGGATCTGATCGGCATCCAGGACCACCCGTACCAGTGGCGCTATCTCGAGACGTGGATGCTGATGGCCGATCTGCTCGCCCGTACCGAGCGTCTCCGCGTCTTTCCCGACGTCGCGAACCTGCCGCTTCGCCTACCGGCGATGATCGCGAAGCAGGCGGCGTCGCTCGACGTCCTCTCCGACGGTCGCTTCGAGCTCGGGCTTGGGGCCGGATCATTCGGGGAAGCAATCGGCGCGTTGGGCGGACCGGTCCGCTCGCCGCGTGAGTCGCTCGAGGCACACGAGGAAGCGATCCAGATCATCCGGCTCTTCTGGAGCGGGGAACGGACGATCTCCTTCGAGGGTCGGCACTACTCGGTGTCGGGACTCCATCCCGGTC
>JBKPFE010000037.1:0-4207 GCA_046728705.1 Actinomycetota bacterium | reverse complement strand
GGAGGGCGCCGTCGACGGTGTCGGCCATTGACGAGCACGTGGGGCAACCTGCCTCGTAGCTCGGGCCGAACATGAAGTGGTAGAGGATCAGCTGACTGCGGCCGTCGAATAGCTCCGCCAGCGTGCGCGTGCCGTCGTCTGTGTCGAAGCGGTACTCCTTCTCGACCCGAACCCGCGGCAGTTCGCGCCGCTGCCGCGCCAGCTCGTCACCCAGGCGGGTGTGCTCCTTCTCGCGGGCGAGCAGCTCGTCGCGGGCAGCGGCCCACTCCTCGCGACTTACGACCTCGTGATTGCTCATCATGCTCTCCTTTCTGGTGTCAGGATCCACCGCCCCTAATCCGCTGCGGCTCGACGGGCTGCCCTGATCATTCTGCGGCGTAAGCGCAGAGAGGCCTAGCCGAACGTGAACACGTAGGCCTCGACGCCGGGAGCGAGGAAGGTGATCTCGAATGTGCGGTCGGTGATCGAGCCCCGCTCGCGAATCAGCTGGTACAGCCGCTGTTGGGCCAGCGTTCCGTGGCCCTGTTCATCGACGTCGAGGCCGTGCGCGGCGCCGGGAGGTTGGCCATCGACGAGCACGCTGAACGGCACGGATGTGTCTCGCGAGGGAGGTCCCATGACGAGATGCACGTCGCGAGCGTGGAAGCGAAACGCGATCCGCCCCTCGCCTCCGTTCAGCACGCTCGCGCCCCTCCCGAAGGTCCACTCCCCTGACAGCGCCCACTGGTTGAGCTCCAGCCGATCCGGCACGGCAAAGGTGAAAGGCTCGTCGAACTCGGCGCCATCGGCGGAAACGAAGTTCTGGGCCTGCTGGTAGCCCAGATAGGTCTCGGGAGTCCCCAGGTTGGCCCAATCGGCCTGAGCCTCGAAACCATCGTCGGCGAGGGAGACCAGGTCGTCACCGATGCCGTCGCGGCCCGCCTCCCGGAGCAACCCCTGGATCACCTGTTCGCACTCCTCGTATCCACCCTCACCGAACTGGTTGTGCCTGATCCGTCCTTCCGCGTCCGCGATGTAGACGGCCGGCCAGTAGTGGTTGTCGAAGGCGCGCCAGACCGCATAGTCGCTGTCGAGCGCGATCGGATACTCGACCCTCATGTCCTTCGCGGCCTGGCGGACGTTGTCGACGTCCTGTTCGAAGGGAAACTCGGGCGTGTGGACGCCGACCACGACCAGCCCCTGATCCTCGTACTTCTCGGCCCACGCACGGACGTAGCCGAGCGTGCGGAGCCAGTTGATGCAGGTGTAGGTCCAGAAGTCGACGAGGACGACCTTCCCGCGCAGGCCCGTCGCCGTCAGCGGCGGCGAATTGAGCCAGCCGGTCGCCCCGTCGAATTCCGGCAGCGCCGACGCCATGCCTAGCCGCCCGCCGCGACAGCCGTCCGGTCGACCGCGGCTGCCGCAGTCTGGATCACGTCGGCGACAGCCTCGGGCTGGGAGACCATGATCACGTGCGAGCCCTCGAGCTCCGTGATCGTGGCTCCGGCGCGCTCGGCCATCGACCGGGTCAGGTCAGCGCCGGCCGCCTTGTCGCCGGTCGCAACCACGGCCCACGAAGGCCGGCTTTTCCACGCGGGCGCGCCCGACGGCTCCGAGAACGCCGACTCCGCGATCGGACGCTGGGTCGCCGCCATCACGGCGGTCTGCTCGGGCGGCAGGTCGGCGGCGAACGCATCGTGGAACTTGGCGGGGTCGATCGCGAATTCGACCGCGGTGTTCGAGCCGTCTCCGCTCGGATACCGGAGCGTGACGAGCGCGCTCAGCAGGACGCTGTCCCTGGAGTCACTCGCCGCCTCGCCCAGGCGCTCGCCTTCGTCCGGCGCGAAGGCGGCGACGAAGACGAGACCAACGACGTTCGAGGCATCGGTCGCGGCGTTCGAGATCACCGCACCCCCGTACGAGTGGGCGACGGTGAGGACAGGCCCCGGAATCTGCTCGAGGAAGCTGGCGATGTAGGCGGAGTCGTGAGCGATTCCGCGTAGCGGGTTTGGCGGTGCCGCTACCTGCATCCCCGCAGCCTGGAGGCGCTCGATCACGCCGTTCCAGCCGGAAGCGTCCGCGAAGGCCCCGTGGACAAGGACGAGGGTGAGAGGCGTGTTGTCGGTGGCTGCTTCTGACATGAGAGCTCCTCTGCTAGTCGGTGTCGACGTCGATGACGGCTTGGGCGAAAGCTTCAGGAGCTTCCTGAGGCAGGTTGTGACCGATGCCTCCCTCGATGGTCCGGTGCGAATACGGGCCCGAGAACCTGCCGGCATAGGAACTCGGGTCCGGATGAAAGGCGCCGTTCGCGTCGCCCTCGAGGGTGATCGTCGGCACCGTGATCACCGGCGCTTCGGCGAGCCGCGCCTCCAGCTCGTCGTACTCCGCCTCTCCTTCGGCCAGTCCCAGCCGCCAGCGGTAGTTGTGAATCACGATCGCGACGTGATCCGGGTTCTCGAAGGACGCCGCGCTGCGCTCGAACGTGTCGTCGTCGAAGTTCCACTCGGGCGAGGCCGTCCGCCAGATGAGCTTCGCGAACTCGTGCCGGTTCTCGTCGTAGCCGGCCCGGCCGCGTTCGGTGGCGAAGTAGAACTGGTACCACCATTGGAGCTCGGCCTCCGGCGCCAACGGATGCTTGTTGGCTTCCTGGCTCCCGATCAGGTACCCGCTCACGGAGACGAGCCCCGTGCAGCGCTCGGGCCAGACCGCCGCGACGATGTCGGCCGTCCGCGCGCCCCAGTCGCACCCTGCGACGATCGCCTTGTCGATCCCGAGCGCATCCAGCAAGGCGATCGTGTCGACGGCGAGGGCCGACGGCTGCCCATTGCGGAACGTCTCGTCCGAGCGGAAACGCGTCGTCCCGTAGCCGCGCAGGTAGGGGATGACCACCCGATAGCCCTTCGCCGCCAGCAAGGGTGCAACGTCGACGTAGCTGTGGATGTCGTAGGGCCAGCCGTGCAGGAGAAGCACGGCTGGCCCGTCGGCAGGCCCTGCCTCGGCGTACCCGACGTTCAGCACTCCGGCGTCGACCTGGTGCAGCGGGCCGAGGGACGTCGTTTGCGTTGCCGTGGCGCTCGTCATGCGATCAACGCAGTGACCTGAATGCAGCTCGCACCTCGGCGGAGAAGACCTCCGGTTCTTCCCAAGCGGCGAAGTGTCCGCCCCTGTCGACCTCGTTGAAGTAGGTGAGGTTGGGGTACGACTTCTCAACCCAGCTGCGCGGGGCCTGGAAGATCTCGCCGGGGAACGTGGTGAAGCCGACCGGCAACGAGACTTCCGGAGGAGCCTGGCCGGCCGCGGCCGCAAGAGCTTGGGCTCGGCCGAGCTCCCAGTACAACCGGGCCGCCGACGCCCCGGTGCCCGTCAGCCAGTACAGCGTGACGTTGTCGACGATCCGGTCTCGGGTGAGATGGCCGGTCGGCTCGTCGTCGACGAACGCGCGTGAGATCTTGTAGTAGCTGTCCGTGTCGTGGTCGAGTATCCAGGCAGCCAGGGCGACGGGTGAATCCAGCACGGCGTAGCCGATCGTCTGCGGCCGCGTGGACTGCTCCAGGAAGTAGCCGAAGCCGCTCGTCGTGAACGTGTTGATCGCGTCGAGGGCCGCGCGTTCCTCCTCCGTGTCTCCCGGCGGCGGGACGGGGGCGCCCAGCGTCGTCACGAGCAAGTTCATGTGAATGCCGAGCAGCCCCTCGGGCGCCTGGCGGCCCATCACGTCGGTGACGATGGCCCCCAGGTCGCCGCCCTGGGCGACGTAACGGGTATAGCCGAGGCGCTGCATCAGCTCGGCCCAGGCGTGCGCGGTGCGGCCGAAGTCCCAGCCGACCTCGGTCGGCTCACCGGAAAAGCCGTAGCCGGGCAGCGACGGCAGCACGAGGTCGAACGCGTCCTCGGCGTCTCCGCCGTGCGCGGTCGGGTCGGTGAGCGGGCCGACGACCTCGAGCAGCTCGATGACCGAGCCGGGCCAGCCGTGCGTCATGATCAGCGGCAGCGCGTTCTCTTGAGCCGACTTGACGTGGATGAAGTGGATCTCGACCCCGTCGATCTCGGTTGTGAACTGGGGCAAAGCGTTGAGCTTCGCCTCGGCCTTGCGCCAGTCGTAATCGGTCACCCAGTAGCGCGCGAGCTCCTGCAGCGTCGACAGCTGGACACCCTGCGACCGATCTGGGACGAGCTCCTTGCTGGGCCAGCGCGTCGCCGCGATGCGCCGGCGCAAGTCGTCGATCTGCTC
>JBKPFE010000068.1:0-1573 GCA_046728705.1 Actinomycetota bacterium | reverse complement strand
CTCCTCGGCGACCTCGACGTTGCGGAGGATGGTCTGGAGAACCCGTTGGCCCGGCACCGACGTCTCACGGTCAGCGGCATCGGCGAGGGCGTCTCTGAGGTCCTGCGGGATGTCCTTCAGCGCCCAGACGTAGAGGTACGCGGCCGCGTTCTCCACCGCCTGCTGGATGTCGGTCTCGACGGTACTCATGCTGCTTCGAACACTCCTTCGATCGCTTCCGGCTCGACTGGGTCTCGGCCCAAGTCGACTTCCTTGGTCGACGTCCACCGAGCGACGTCGAACTCCCCGCCCGCCGCTTCGAGGACACAGCCGGTCACCGTGCAGCGCTCCGAGGCAAGAAAGAGAACACCAGGCGCAACCTGCTCCGGCGCGAGCTCACCCGGTTCGACCACCCGGCGAAGCATGCGCGTGGCGGCGGCCGGCGCGATTGCGTTCGCGACGATGCCGTGCGGCTCGCCTTCTCTCGCAGCGACGATCGTCAGCGCGAAGTGAGCCATCTTTCCGACTGCGTACGCAGCTAGCCCGGGCCGGGTGCGGTCGACCGACATCGCGCGGCCCGAGGTCGTGAACACGAACCGGCCATACTGCTGGCGCTTCATGACCGGGAACGCAGCGCGCGTGACGTGAAATGGGGCGTCGACGTTGACGCTGCGCATGAGGTCCCAGCTGCGGTTCGCGTCTTCGAGCTCCTCCCAGACCAGAAGTCCCGCGTTCTGCACGGCGACGTCGAGCCGCCCGAAGCGATCCACGGCAAGCTCAACCGTGCGTCGGCACCCTTCCTCGGACGCGAGGTTCTCGTAGCAGGCGACGGCGGTTCCGCCGGCACCGACAATCTCGGTTACGACGGCGTCGGCAATCCCTGGGTCACCGCCGGAGCCGTCAGCCTCGACGCCGGCGTCGTGAACGACGACCGACGCCCCGCGCGCGGCGAACTCCCGCGCGTAGGCGGCTCCAAGGCCACGTCCGGCGCCGGTGACGAGCACCACTCGATCGTCGAACCGAATCTGGTTCATCGGGCCGCCTTCTCCCCTGCCGCCCTGCCTGCGCGGCGGCCGAAGACCGTGCATTCGAGCAACGAGTTGCCCATCATCCGG
Organism: Actinomycetota bacterium; assembly: GCA_046728705.1. Taxonomy (GTDB): domain Bacteria; phylum Actinomycetota; class Thermoleophilia; order Gaiellales; family Gaiellaceae; genus JACDAN01. The sequence goes on along the minus strand of JBKPFE010000068.1, from coordinate 479 downwards.
TTGCGCCCGTGCGTTCCACCGGCGATCTCGCCGGCCGCGTAGAGGCCCTCGACGGTCGTCTCGCCGTGCTCGTCGATCACGAGCCCGCCGTTCTGATAGTGGAGGACCGGATAGGTGAGGATCGGCTCAGTGAGGGGGTCGACGCCTCCCGCGCGGTAGCGCCGGAGCATGTACGGGAGGGACACCTCGGCGTCGGCCTCCCCGATCCGCGTGGTATCGAGGTAGACCGCCGGACGGCCGTCTTCGGTCTCGACGCCCTTGCCGTTCTCGACCTCGTCGAAGATCGCCTGCGAGACCTCGTCGCGCGGTCCGAGCGAGTCGGTGAACTCCTCGCCGTCGGCATTCAGGAGCACGGCGCCGTAGGCGCGCGTCGTCTCCGGGATCGAGTAACCCTGCATCGTCGAGGGCCAGGCGCCGCCGTTCGGGTGGTACTGGAGCGCATCGAAATCGCGGATCTCGGCACCGAGGCCGACGGCGAT
>JBKPFE010000162.1:0-14080 GCA_046728705.1 Actinomycetota bacterium | reverse complement strand
CGGTCGATCGCCGGCTTCCCGACGATGGAGGCGATCGTCGAGGAGCGCGCCCCACTTCACCGGCCGATCGCCGCCGAGGACGTGGGAGCGGCGGCGGGTTATCTCCTTTCCGACGATGCGGCCAACGTCACCGGCACGACGCTCTACGTCGACTCCGGCTACCACGCGATGGGTATGTAATGGAGCTTTCCGCTGCTGCCCGGCGGAGGTTCCTCCTTCCGCTTGCCCTAGCTCAGTTCATCTGCAGTTTCGCGGGCTCGAACATGAACGTGATGATCAACGACATCAGCGAGGACCTCGACACCACCGTGAAGGGTGTTCAGACCGCGATCACCCTCTTCCTGCTGATCATGGCGATCTTGATGATCCCCGCCAGCAAGCTGACGGACCGCTGGGGCCGAAAGCGGTGCTTCATCGGCGGGCTGACGCTGTACGGAATCGGCGCCGTGCTGAGCGCGGTTTCTCCTGGCCTCGGCGTGCTGATCCTCGGCAACTCGGTCTTCGAAGGTGTCGGCACGGCGCTCCTGATTCCTCCCGTCTACATCCTCACGACGTTGGCGTTCGACGATCTCACCTCGCGCGCCCGCGCGTTCGGCGTGATCAGCGCGTTGGGAGGCATCGGCGCCGCGGCGGGACCGTTGATCGGCGGTCTCATCACCACAGCAATCAGCTGGCGGGCCGCGTTCATCTTCCAAGCTGTGGTCGTCGCCGCAATCATTCTCCTCAGTCGCCCGATTGTCGATCCCGTGGCAGCGGACCCAGAGCGTCCCTTCGATGCGCTCGGGGCGATTCTGTCGGCGGTCGGGATGTTCTTCCTGGTGTTCGGGATCCAGCAGGCCGGCAGCAACATCGTGCTCCTGACGGTGTTTCTGGCGGTCGGCGCCGCCTTCCTGATCTGGTTCTTCCTCTACATCCGCGCTCGTGAGCGAGCGGGGAAGGAACCACTGCTCAGCACCGGACTGTTCAAGAACCGCACGTCCAATCTCGGCCTCGTCACGCAGAACGCGCAGTGGTTCATTCTCATGGGCACGTCGTTCGTCGTCGCGGTCTACCTCCAAACCGTCCGTGGGTACAACGCGATCGAGACGGGCGTCATCTTCACGGCGGCGACGCTCGGCATCCTGGCTTCGTCCCTCGGTGCGGAGCGATTCGCTAGGAAGCGCGCGCAGAGAACCTTGATCGTCGGGGGCTTCGTCGTCACCCTGACCGGCATCGGGCTCTTGCTTGGCTTGGTGCCGGCCTGGTCGAGTGTCGTCGCCTTCGTACCGGGCCTCTTGTTGATCGGCTTGGGCCTCGGGGTGATGCTTACCCCCTCGGTCAACATCGTGCAGTCCAGCTTCCCCGAGGAACAGCAGGGGGAGATATCCGGCCTGTCGCGAAGTGTGTCCAACCTGGGCTCGTCCTTCGGCACCGCAATTGCCGGCACGATCCTGGTGTCTGGCCTGACGACAGGCGCGTACGCCCTGGCGATGGTCGCGCTCGCGGTAGTAGGGGTCACCGGACTCGTAGTGGCGCTGTTCCTTCCTGCCCGGCTCGAGCGGCAGGAGCTTGCCGGAGAAGCGCTCTCGTGACGACCGCGGCGGACGCCGTGCTCCGCGGCGGACGCCGTGCTCCGCGTCGTCGGCGTCGCCCGGGTCGTCGGCGTCGCCCGGGTCGTGAACGCGGCGCCGCTAGTCGTCGGGGATCGTCTGCTCGAGGAAGCCGACGCCGCCCAGATTCGATGTGGGCGAGGGCGGTGAACGTCTGGCTGAAGGATCCAAGCCGTGCCGCCGATCTTGCCGTCGGGATGGTTATCACGCAATGGGGATGTAGTCGCCGGGCTCGACCGCGCGTAACGCACGCGGTTCGTCCTTGACAACATCGCTGCGCGGCGCGTTGAATCACCCGCATGCTCCTCGCCCCCGTCGAGTACGCGCGGCCGTCCTCCGTCGACGAGGCGGTCCGGCTTCTCGGGGCCCACGACGGCGCGAGAGCGCTGGCCGGGGGGCAAACCCTGACGAACGTGATGAAGGCGCGGGCCGCAGTGCCGGACGTCCTCGTCGACCTGAACGAGCTCGCCGAGCTCCGCGCGATCTCGCGCAGCGGCGACGGCGGGCTCGAGCTCGGCGCGATGGTGACCCTGTCGGAGCTGATGCGCTCCCCGGAGGTCGACGAGGCGCGGCCGATCCTCGCCGCGGTCGCGTCGCAGATCGCGGATGTCCAGGTTCGGAACCGCGGCACGATCGGCGGGAACATCTGCTCGAACGACCCGACCAATCACCTGCCGCCCGTCGTAGCGGCGCTCGGCGCGACGATGACCATTCGCGGCGCGGACGGCGAGCGAACTGTCGGCGCCGAGGACTTCTTCCTCGGCGTCTACATGACTGCTGTTGCGCCCGGTGAGCTGCTGACGAAGGTCGTGATCCCCGCTGCCGGCGGGGCGCGCGACGGGTTCGCGTCCGTGCCGATCGGCAAGGACGGCACCTGCATCGTCAACGCCGCCGCCACAGTTCAGGATGGACGGGCCCGGATCGCGCTCGGCTGTGTCGCCGCCGTCCCGGTGCTCGTGACCTCCGCGGTGGACGAAGCGGCCGTCCGCCAGGCCGTCCAGGACGCCGAGCTGGATCCTCCGTCGGACGTCCACGCGTCAGCCGACTACCGCAGGCACCTGGCCCAGGTGGTCGCGGTCCGGGCACTCCGAGAGGCCACGGGCTGATGGAGCCGGTCCGCGGGCAGCGGATCTCGGTCGAGGTCAACGGCGAGCGGCACGTGCGGGACGTGGAAGTCCGACGCCTGCTCGTCCATTTCCTTCGAGACGACCTCGACTTGACGGGCACCCACGTCGGCTGCGACACGGGGAACTGCGGCGCGTGCACGGTGATCGTGGACGGCGTGGCCGTGAAGAGCTGCATGATGCTCGCCGTCCAGGCCGACGGCGCGAGCGTCGAGACGATCGAGGGGCTCGCGCCGGACGGTGAGCTCCATGCGCTCCAGCAGGCGTTCAGCTCGTTTCACGCGCTCCAGTGCGGCTACTGCACCCCAGGGATGCTGATGAGCGCGAAGCACCTGCTCGACCACAACCCCGAGCCCACGGAGGGCGAGATCCGACGCGCGATCCAAGGGAATATCTGCCGCTGCACGGGCTACGTGAATATCGTCGAAGCCATCGCCTCGGCCGCGAAGGGAGGGGGTCGGTGAGCGAGACCACGGCTACCCCCGACAAGCCGATCAGCGTCGAAAAAGAGGAGACGGCGCCCGGGTTCATCGGCGTCAACGTCCCTCGTAAGGAGGACAAGCGTCTCGTCCAGGGCGAGGGCGTCTTCGTGGACGACGTCAAGCGCCACGGAATGGCCTATGTCCACTACGTTCGCTCCCCCTACGCGCATGCGGCGATCAGCCGGATCGACGTCTCGAAGGCACTGGAGCTCGACGGCGTCTACGGCACGCTGATCGGTGAGGAGGTGGCGGCGGAGACCGATCCGTTCTTCCAGATCGCGCCGCCCCCCGGCGGCGACCTGAAGGACTACGCCCTTGCCGTCGGACGCGTGCGCCACGTCGGGGAACCGGTCGTCGCCGTCGCCGCAGCCACACGCGAGCTCGCCCGCGACGCCGCCGAGCTCGTCGAGGTCGACTACGAGCCCCTCGATCCGGTCCTCGATCCCGAGACGGCGGCGGATCCAGGCGCTCCACAGCTCCACGACGAGGTTCCGAACAACACGATCTGGCAGGGCAACTTCGACTACGGCGACTACGACGCCGCACTCGCGGAGGCCGACAAGGTCGTTCGCATCAAGCGCCTGCACTTCCATCGCTTCTCGTCGACTCCGCTCGAGACGAGCGGCGCAGTCGTGGAGTACAACCGCGGCACCGGGCAGTGGACGATCCACTCGAACAACCAGTTCCCGGGCTTCGCGATCATCATGATGGGGCCGGCGCTGAAGGTCGGGATGGACAAGCTTCGCTTCGTCTCCCAGGACATCGGCGGCGGCTTCGGCAACAAGATCTGCACGCACGTCCAGCTCGTCGCGATGTGCCTGCTCGCCCGCAAGCTCAACCGCGCCGTCAACTGGACCGAGTGGCGCACTGACCAGCACACTGCCAACTCGCACGGCAACGAGCGGGTCTTCCTCGACGTCGAGGTTCCGGTCAAGGCTGACGGCACGCTGCTCGGCTTCAAGACGCGGATTGTCGATGACTGCGGCGCATATACGAGGTACGAGCCGCTCGGCTGCATCATCTGGGCGCAGGTCACGCCCGGCTGCTACCGCTGGCGCCACGTCCGCGTGGACTTCACCCAGGTCTGCACGAACAAGTCGCCGTGCGGCCCCAACCGAGGCTACTCGCGGATGCAGCACCTCTGGTTCACCGAGCGGATCATCGACATCGTCGCGCAGGAGCTCGAGCTCGACCCGGTCGAGATCCGGAAGCGCAACTACATCCGCGCCGACGAGATGCCCTACGAGACGCCAAACGGCTGCGTCTACGACTCGGGCGACTATGCCCGCTGCCTCGACGAGGCGCTGAAGCTCGTCGACTACGACTCGATCGACGAGAAGCGGCGCGACGCCGAGTCGCGCGGGAAGCTCCTTGGGGTGGGCATCGGCTCGACGCTCGACTCCGGGACGAACAACTTCGGCCAGTCGACGCTCGTGAATCCAGAGCTGCAGTTCTCAGGAAACAACGAGGTGGCGACGGTCAAGCTCGACATCTTTGGCGAGATCGTCGTCACGCTCGGGACGACGCCGCAGGGGCAGAGCCACGAGACGACGGCGGCTCAGGTCGTCGCCGAGATCCTCAAGGTTTCGCCCGACGACGTGAACGTCCGGGCGGGGCACGACAGCCACTGGAACTCGCATGCCGGCTTCTCGGGCACGTACGCGAGCCAGTTCGCGGTCACGGGGCTGGGCGCCGTCAAGGGAGCGACCGACATGCTCGCCGGCGAGATCAAGCAGATCGGCGCGGCCGTGCTGGGTGCCGACTCGACCGACGAGGTCGAGCTGGAGGGGGGTCTCGTCAGGCGCAAGGACAACCCCGAGGCGGCGTTGCCGTTCATGGCCTGCGGCGCGATCGTCAACGCCAACAACGCCGTTCTGCCGCTCGAGCTGCGCGAGATCACGCTCAACTGCCGCTACGTCTACGTGCCGCCGCACCAGCTGCCCGACAAGGAGCGCAAGTACGGGAACCTGACGTTGACCTACGCGAACCAGATCCACGTGTGCGTCGTCGAGGTCGACCCGGAAACGGGCGTGTACGAGCTCATCGACTACGGCGCCGTCGACGACTGCGGGACCCGCATCAACCCGCAGATCGTGGAGGGCCAGGTTCAGGGGGCGATGGCGCAGTCGATCGGCGCGGCGACGCACGAGAGCTTCCTCTACGACGAAGACGGGAACCTGCTGACGCCGAACTTCTACGACTACCACGTGCCGCACGCGCTCGACATGCCACCGCTGAGAACGGCATCGGTCGAGTCACCTTCGCCGTTCACGTCACTCGGCGCGAAGGGCATGGGCGAGGGGGGCGGAGCGGGGCTGAGCGCGGTCGCGTCCGCGCTCCAGGACGCGCTGCGCGGCTCGGGGAAGCCGATCGTCTCGGACAGCTCGAATCCGTACCACCGCGTCTGGGAGCTCCTGCGCAATCCCGAGCAGAGCCGGGGGCTGGTCGAAGTCGAGGAACGGTGAAGGTCCAGGGCGAGCGCACCTTCGCGGCGCCGCGCGCGACGGTCTGGAGCGTCCTCCAGGACCCGGCGCAGATGGCCGCGTTGATGCCCCACGTCGAGAGCTTCGACGTCGAGGACGACCGCCGGTGGAAGGCCAACGTCAAGATTCCGCTCGGCCTCGGAACGCTGCGCATGAGCATCAAGTTCGAGAAGACCGAGGAGCGCAAGCCGGAGTTTTCCCGCCTGCACGCGAAGGGGACCGGCGTCGGCGCGCTGATGAACCTCGACACGCAGTTCAACCTCAGCGAGGCCGACAGCGGGACGGCGATGGCGTGGGAGGCGGACGTCCGGATCGCGGGCCCAGTGGGCAGCATGGGCCAGCGGGTGCTCCAGCCCATCGTGAACCAGCAGGTGCAGCAGGTGCTGACGGCGCTCGACAAGCAGGTCGCTAAGGCGGGCAGCGGCGCCGCGAGCAAGGGCGCCGAGGAAGGGCTCAGTCCCCTCGAAGAGGAGTCGTACAAGGCGGAGCAGTGAGTCCGAGGGTCATCCTCGGGTGCGGGAACTTCGGGGGGATCGGCTCGGCGCCCGCGTTCTTCGGGCAGGGTGAGAGCGAAGACGAGGCGTTCGCCTTGATGGACGCCGCCTGGGAGCTCGGGATCACGGCGTTCGACACGGCTGACGCGTACGGCGGCGGGCGGAGCGAGACCTGGATCGGAAGGTGGATGGCTGCCCGCGGGCGCCGACCGTCGCTCACGACGAAGGTGTTCCACTCGGTCGTCGGCGACCCGGCCGACCGTGGCCTCGCGCGCGAACGCATTTTCCGGCAGATCGGCGGCAGCCTCGAGCGGTTGGGCGTCGACCGGGTCGACGCCTACCTGGTCCATGAGCCCGACCCCGACACGCCGATCGCGGAGACGATGGAGGCGTTGGGCGAGTTGCTCCGGGCCGACAGGATCGGTTCGATCGGCGCGAGCAACCTCGACCGAGCCTGGCTCGAGGAGGCACTGTCCGTCGCGCCGGTCTCCGTCGTGCAGAACTCGTACTCGCTCCTCGACCGTGAGTCGGAGGACGTCCTGTCGCTGTGCGCAGAGCGAGGACTCGCTTTCACCGCGTTCGGGCCGCTTGCCGGCGGCTGGCTAACCGGGAAGTACCGTCGCGGCGAACCGCCGCCGGCGGGCTCGCGGATGACGCTCCGGCCGGATCCCTACGTCCACCTCGACCACAACGCGGTCTACGACGGTCTGGACCGGTTCGAGGAGGCTGCGCGGGACCGGGACGTCGACATGCCGACGCTCGCGCTCGCTTGGCTGCTCTCTGATCCACGAGTCACGGCCGTTGTCGTCGGCCCACGGAGACCCGAGCAGCTCACGCCGGCGGTTGCCGCGCTCGCCCTCCACCTCTCCGAGGCCGAGCGGGATGAACTAGCGTCGCTCTTTCCCTGATGCTCGTGTTGAATCAAGAAGAGGTCGAGCGGTTGCTCGACATGGAGGGCTGCATCGCCGCGATGGAGGGCGCGCTAGCGGCGCTCGCCAGGGGCGAGGTGCATGTCCCGCTCAGATTCGTGATGCGGCCAGGCGACGAGCCGAGCCTGCTCGGGCTGATGCCTGCCCACCGGGCCGGCGGCACGCCGCTCTACTCGCTCAAGACCGTGGCCGTCTTCCCGGACAACCCGAAGCGCGGTCTCGACGCGCACCAGGGGACGGTCACCCTCTTCGACGGCGAAACCGGCGAGGTGCGGGTGCTGATGAATGCGTCGGCGATCACCGCGATCCGGACGGCAGCCGTCTCCGCGGTCGCCACCCGGCTGCTCGCGAGGGAAGACGCGCGCGTGCTCGGGATCCTCGGTGCGGGCGTGCAGGCGAGATCTCACCTCGAGGCGCTGCCGCTCGTCCGGAACTTCGACACCGTGCGCATCTTCAGCCGGACCCTGGAGCACGCGCAGGCGCTGGCCGCCCAGGTGGGTGCAGAGGCGGTCGAAACCGCAGAAGAGGCAGTCCGCGACGCCGATGTCGTCGTCACCGCGACCAGCTCGGCTGAGCCGGTCCTCGCGCGCGAGTGGCTGAAGCCGGGCGCCCACGTGAACGCGATCGGCGGGCGCCCGCCGCAGATGACCGAGCTCGACACCGCGACGATCGCCGATTCCGCGTTCTACGTCGATCGCCGCGAATCGGCCGAGGCCGAGGCCGGCGACTATCGCGCGGCGGTCGTGAGCGGCGCGATCGGCAGCGACCACATCCGCGGGGAGCTCGGGGAGCTCGTGATCGGCGTCAAGCCGGGCAGGTCGAGCGAGGAGGAGATCACCGTCTTCCGCTCGCTCGGCCTCGCCGTCGAGGATCTCGCCGCAGCCGAGTACGTCTTGCGCCGGGCTCGAGCGACCGGGGTCGGCACCGAGGTCTCCTTCTGATCCCCCTCGAGCAGATCCGCCGCGCCAGGGAGGTGATCGTCGGGACCGCGGTCCGCACGCCGCTCGTCAAGCTCCACGCGCCGGAGTCGCAGGCCGAGATCTATCTCAAGCTCGAGAACCTCCAGCCGATCGGCTCGTTCAAGCTCCGCGGGGCCTACAACGCTGCGCGGCGAGCCGATCCGGACCTGGTCGCGGCCGGCCTTGCCACGGCCAGCGCCGGGAATATGGGCCAGGGCGTGGCTTGGGCCGCCAGGGAGCTCGGCGTTCCCTGCACCGTGACCGTTCCGGACTATGCGCCGGAGACGAAGGTGTCGGCGATGGAGCGGCTGGGCGCCCGAGTCATCAAGGCGCCGTTCGACGAGTGGTGGAACGCAATCGAGGAGTCCCGTGTGGCGGGCGTGGACGGCCTCTTTCTCCACCCGGTCGAGAACGAGCAGGTCATCGCCGGAAACGGGACGATCGGGCTCGAGATCCTGGAGGACCTGCCCGACCCTGACGTCGTGCTCATCCCCTTCGGCGGCGGCGGCCTCACCGTCGGCATTGCGAGCGCGATCAGGGCCGAGCGTCCCGACGTGAGGATCTACGCCGTCGAGCAGGAGACCGCCGCGCCGCTGAACGCGACGCTCGAGGCCGGCTCGATGCAGGCGATCGAGTACCGTCAGTCATTCGTCGACGGTGCGGGCGCCAAGGCGCTGCTGCCGAAGATGTGGGGCCTCGTCGAGCCGCTGATCGACGGCGCGCACCGGGTCTCGCTCGACGAGGTCGCGTCCGCGATTCGCGTCCTCGCCGAGCGCACGAGAGTGATCGCGGAGGGCGCGGGTGCCCTTGCTCCCGCGGCCGCGCTGTCCGGCCGCGCGGGCGAGGGGAAGCTCGTCTGCATCGTCTCGGGCGGCAATATCGACTTCCCGGTGCTCTCGACGATCCTCGCCGGGGAAACGCCGGCCTAGGCGAGCAGCTCGCGGTTCGCGCGCAGTGCGTCGAGCACGGCGTTGATGTCGTCCTCCGTGTTGTAGGCGTGGGCCGACACGCGCAGGTTGCCGTCGCGCTCCGAGGTGACGATCCTGCGCGCCGCCATCGCAGCAACCAGCGCATTCACGTCGGTCGAGGCGATGCAAATGAGGGCTCCCCGCCGGTCGGGCGTCACGACCGTGCCACCCAGCTCGTCGACGCCGGCGAGCAGACGCTCGTTCAGCGCGTTCACGTGCTCGCGCGTCTTGGCGATTCCGATCTCCTGCATCAGCTCGATCCCGGCGATGCCGGCGTAGATCGACGGGATCGGCGGCGTGCCGGACTGGAAGCGCCGGGCGGTCCGCGACGGCGAGTAGTCGTAGATGTCCATCGCGAAGATGTCCTGGTCCGCGAACCAGCCCGTGGCTGTTGGCCAGGCGCGCTCCCAGAGCTCTCGGCGGCAGTAGAAGAAGGCGAGACCTGCGGAGCCGAGCAGGTACTTGAGCGCCCCGGCAGCGAGGAAATCCACGTCCAGCTCCTTGACGTCGACGGGGAGCGAGCCGACCGACTGGTAGGCGTCGAGGAGGACGAGCGCGCCGTGATCGTGCGCCGCCTGCACAACCTCGGGGACTTCGACCATCGCGCCGGTGCGGTAGGACACGTGCGTCGTCGAGACGAGGAGCGTGTCTTCGTCGATTGTCTCGGGAAGCTGCTCCGGCGGCGCATGGGTGACTCGGGCCCCGCGCGCCTCCTGCGCATGCCAGATCTGGCCGACTGTGGGGAACTCGAGGTCGGTCAGCACGACTTTCGAGCGGCGAGCGAAGCGCAGGCCACTCGCCAGCGACGCGACTCCCGCCGACAGCGAAGTCGTCACGGCGACCTCGTCGGGCTCGGCGTTGATCAGCCCGGCGAATGCGGCGCGCGCCGCCTCGGTGCGCTCGACCCAGTAGTCCCACGGCGCGCCCTGCTCGTCCCAGTCTCGGAGGTAGTCCTCGTAGGACTGACGGACGGCATCCGAGAGCGCGCCCTGCGAGCAGCTGTTGATGTAGACGAGGCGCTCGAAGATCGGGAAGCGAGCTCTAACGTCCAAGGTACGCCTTGCGGAGATCCTCGTTCGCGAGCAGCGCCCTCGCCGAGTCGGCGAGCACGATCCGGCCCGTTTGCAGCACGTAGCCCCGGTCGGCGATCGACAGCGAGACGTTCGCGTTCTGCTCCACCACGAGGACCGCGACGCCGGCCTCGTGCACCTGCTGGATGATCTCGAAGTTCCGCTCGACGAGGATCGGCGCCAGGCCCATCGAGGGCTCGTCCATCAGCAGGAGCTTCGGGCGGGACATCAATGCGCGGCCCATTGCCACCATCTGCTGCTCGCCGCCCGACAGCGTCCCCGCGAGTTGCTTGCGGCGGTCCTTCAGCACCGGGAAGAGCTCGAAGACCCGCTCCAGCGCCTCGTCGAACCCGTCCTTGCGCAGGTAGGCGCCCATCTCCAGGTTCTCGAGCACCGTCATCGGCGCAAACAGGCGCCGATTCTCAGGCACGATCGCGAGCCCGCGAGCGATGCGGTAACTCGTCGGGCGCTCGGTGACGTCCTCGCCGTTCAGCACGACGGCGCCGCGCCGCGGCCGGACGATGCCGAGGATCGTCTTCAGCGTCGTCGACTTCCCCGATGCGTTCCCGCCGAGCAGGCAGACCAGCTCGCCCTCGCCGACCTCGAGCGTGAGCTTCTGGAGGATGTGGATCTCCCCGTAGTAGGTGTCGACATCCTTCAGCGCGAGGAGCGTCACGCCGCCCCCTGGAGCCCGAGGTAGGCCTCGATCACGAGCGGATTCGTGCATACCTCTCCAAAGGAGCCCTCACAGAGCTTGACCCCGTGGTCGAGGGCGATCACGCGGTCCGAGATTCCCTCAACGACGTGCATGTCGTGCTCGATCACCAGCACGGTGTAATCGGCCTCGGACCGCAGCCGGCCGATCAGCTCCGTCAGCTCGTGCGTCTCTGCGGGGTTCATCCCCGCCGCCGGCTCGTCGAGCAGCAGCAGCTTCGGGTTCGTCGCCATCGCTCGCGCGATCTCCAGCCGGCGCCGGTTCGCGTACGAGAGGTTGTAGGCCTGTTGGTTCATGCGATAGCCGACGAGCCGCGGGCCGAAGAACGCGAGCTTCTCCTCGGCGAGGTGCGCGATCTCGCGCTCCTCGCGGCGGGCGCGCGGCAGCCGGAAGATCGCCTCGAAGACGGTCGAGTGGGTGTGCCCGTACGCCGCCGCCATCACGTTCTCCTTCACGGTCATGTTCAGGAAGAGCCGGAGCGTCTGGAACGTTCGCGCGATCCCGAGCTGCGTGATCTTGTGCGGCGGCAGGCCGACGACGTTCCGGCCCTCGAACCGGATCTCGCCGGAGTCCGGCCGGTAGATGCCGGTGACGAGGTTGAAGACGGTCGTCTTGCCGGCTCCGTTCGGCCCGATCAGGCTGACGATCTCGCCCTCATCGACGTGCAGGCTGAGCTTGTCGGCGACGGTCAGCCCGCCGAACGACTTCGTCACGTCCTTCAGCTCGAAGAGCGGAATCTTCCTCATACGATCTCCACCCGCGGCGTGCCGAGCAGGCCCTGCGGTCGCACGGTCATCAAGAAGACGAGCAGCGCGCCGAAGAGGATCCAGCGGGCGACGGCCGGCTGTTCCACGAAGCTCGTCTCCCAGACGACGGCGGAGAGGTACACGGTCGGGATGAGCAGGGCCGTGCGCCACCAGCCATGCACGCGAGTCAGGGTGAGGATCAGGACGACGAGCGCGATGTACGCGACGTTCGCGAAGCGCTCATGTCCGGCAGGGATGATCACCCAGTCCGAGATCACGCTCGCGAGGCGGCCGCCCTCCACGACGGCGCCAGAGGTCCACGAAGGTGAGATCGCCGTGGCGATCGCGTGTGCCGCGACTCCCAGCACGGCCACTCCGCCGATCACGACTCCGAGCCGCCACCACGGGCGCACGGCGAGGACGAGCAGAAGCACCATCACCGCGTAGAAGAGAATTCGCGCGTTCTGCTGGGGGTTCTCCGGCGCAAGGAACTGGAAGGAGACATTGATTACGATCGCGCCGACCACGACACCGGTCAGCGAACCGATCCCGCCGAGGATCACGACGGCGTAAATCGTGATCAGGATCGGCAGGGCGAAGTTCCCCGAGGTCACCGCCGTCAGGACCGCTGCGAAGATGCAGCCGGCGAGCCCGGCGATCCCGGCGCCGAACGCGAACGCCATTAGCTTCAGACGGTTGACCGGCATGCTCATCGCCTCGGCAGCGAGCGGGTCCTCCCGGAGCGCGCGCCAAGCTCGTCCGGTCCGCGACTCGCTGAGGAAGTGAAGCCCCATGAGGACGAGGAGGACGACGGCGAGGATGAAGTAGTACTGCTGCGTCCTCGACGTCAGCTCGTAGCCGAAAATGTCGTTGGGGTCGATGTCGGCGATGCCGTTCGGCCCGCCGGTCAGGCCATGGCCGGCGACCGTCGGGTTCGCCGCGTTCACGAAGACAACGAACGCCTGGCCGAAGAAGAGCGTCACGATCGCGAGGTAGTCGCCGAGCAACCGCCGCGACGGGATCCCGAGCACGAGCCCCAGCAGCGCCGTCGAGATCACCACGACCGGGATCGAGATTGCCGACGGCCAGTGGATTCCGTAGTGCTCCGACGACAGCAGCGCGTAGAAGTACGCGCCGAAGCCGAAGAGCGCAACGTAGCCGAGGTCGAGCAAGCCGGCATAGCCGACGACGACGTTCAGGCCGAGGCCGAGCAGGATGTAGATCAGCGTGAAGATTCCGTAGGCGAAGAGGTCACCGCGTCCCATCCACAACGGCAGGGTGGCGGCGACGGCCGCGAAGAGAGTCAAACGCGCCCAAGCCGGAACGCGTTCGTCGATCCGCCGGGCGAGGCCCGCGAAGCCCGTGCGCTCCGCGAGCCGGTCATCATGGCTGGCGACCCACTCGTCGACCCCGACCCTCGGCCTGTCTTCGCCGGCTTCCATCAGACCTTCTGGATGGCTCGGGTGCCGAGCAGGCCGCTGGGCCGGATGAGCAGGACGAGGATTAGGATCCCGAACACCGTCAGGTCGGCCCAGCGACCCCCGAGATAGCCGGCCGCGAATGCTTCGGCGAGGCCGACGAGGAGTCCTCCGAGCATCGCCCCAGGGATGCTGCCGATGCCCCCGACGACGGCGGCGGTGAATCCCTTCAGCCCGGCCAGGAAGCCCATGAAGTGGAAGACCTGGCTGAAGAGCAGGCCGAACATGACCCCCGCGGCGCCGGCCAGCATGGAGCCGATGAAGAATGTCGAGGCGATCACTCGGTCGGTGTCAATCCCCATCATCGCGGCGGCCTCGCGGTCGTAGGAGGTCGCGCGCATCGCCTTCCCGATCTGCGTCTTGGCGACCAGCAGCGTCAGCGCGACCATCAGCCCCGCAGTCGTCGCCAGCACGATCACCTGGATCAGCTGCACGTTGACACCGCTGACGACGAAGACGGGATCCGTGAGCGGGCCGGGCTCGAAGAACTCCGGGTTCGCCGAGCCGAGCACGAACGAGTCGTAGCTGCGGAACTGAGCGCCGAAGAGCAGCAGCGCGCTGTTCTGGAGGAAGAAGGAGACACCGAGGGCGCTGATCAGCGGCGCGATCCTGGGCGCGTCGCGTAAGGGCCGGTAGGCGAACCGCTCGATGACGACGCCGAGGACCCCCGACGCGAGCATCGCGGCGAAGAACATCAGGACGATCAGCGGCGCGATCGCGATGTTCGGCGAGAGCGGCCCCCCGAGCAGCGTTAAGACGCCGTAGCCGACGAAGGCCCCGATCATGTACACGTCGCCGTGGGCGAAGTTCAGGAGCTTGAGGATCCCGTAGACCATCGAGTAGCCGAGCGCGATCAGGCCGTAGAGGCTCCCGAGCGTGATGCCGTTGACCAGCAGCTGGACGAAAAGCTCTGAGTTGAAGGCGAGGGGGACGTCCACGGGCCGGAGAGGTTCTCAGAACGGCGTGGGGGCCCAACACGCCCTTGGGCGCCCCCCCCCAATCCAAAACATAAGGGCCCGGAGGGAAACCCGCAGTAAAAACCC
>JBKPFE010000314.1:0-2212 GCA_046728705.1 Actinomycetota bacterium | reverse complement strand
ATCGCGTTCAGGAACGCCGCCCGGACGCCGGCCTGCTCGAGCTCGCGGATCGCGCGGATCGTCGTTCCGCCCGGCGAGGTGACCATCTCGCGGAGCTCGACGGGATGCATCTTCTCGTCGCGCAAAAGCTTTGCCGTCCCGAGCATCGTCTGGACGACGAGCTCGGTCGTGTCCTCGCGCGAGAGCCCAAGCAGGATGCCTGCCTCGATCATCGCCTCCGCGAGCAGCGCGAAGTACGCGGGGCCCGAACCGGACACGGCCGTGACCGCGTCCATGTAGCGCTCCGGCACGCGCACCACACGGCCGACGTGCAGGAGGACGTCCTCCGCGAGTGCCAGATGCTCGTCGCCCGCGTGCGCTCCGGCGCAGAGCCCGGCAACCCCTTCGTGAACAGTCGCCGGCGTGTTCGGCATCGCCCGCAAGACGGGTACCCCCGCTGTGATGCGCTCCTCGATTGCGGTTGTCGGGACAGCGGCGGCGATGGAGAGCACCGTCTGCTCGGGCGAGAGGATCCCGCCGATCTCTCCCAGCAGCGTCTCGAAGTCCTGCGGCTTGACCGCGATGACGATCATCGCGGCGCCGTTCACGGCCTCGGGGTTCGAGGTGGTGGCGCGGACGCCGTGGCGGTCCGCCAGATCCTTGGCCCGCTCCTCGCGCCGGACGGTGACGACGATCTCGTCAGGCTTCCGCCAGCCGGTGCTGAGCAGCCCGGTGAGCAGCGCCTCGCCAATCTGGCCCGCGCCGAGGATCGCGATGCGGCGCTCGTCGACGGCCATGGGCTGAGTCTAGGCGGCGATCAGATCAGGGTCGTACCGGACCGGGAGCAGCCCGCGGGCGCCGCCGGCGAGTAGGTAGACGCTCGCGAGGCCCTGCCACTCGCCGTAGGGCTCGAGCAGCTCCTCTGTGTCCTCCGGCTCCGCGGGTCGACCGAGCAGGGCCGTGCACAGCTTGATCAGCCCGAGATCGCCCACGAGCCCGAGCTCGTAGCAGCCGAGGCCCTGGAGCCCGATGACACCGACCGACCACGGGCCGAGGCCGCGCTCTCGCTCGAGGCGCTGAGCGACGCCCGCCGGCGAGACGTCGCGTAGCCGCTCCAGGTCGATCGTCCGGCAGGTGCGGACGATCGTCGAAGCTTTCCGCATGGTCAGGTCGAAGCGCTGGAGCTGCGTCGGGGCGGCTCCGGCGAAGCAGGCCGGTGTCGGCGGGACGTAGAAGAGGCCGTCCGACTCGCAGGTCGACCGGATCAGCGCACGCTCGACCCTCCTCGCCTCGCGGGAGGGGATCAGCTGACCGCACACCGCGCGGATGAGCGCCTGCGTCACCGTCCCGACACGAAGCTGTCGCTTCCCGCGGAGCACCCGAATCGTCCGACCGAGCAGCGGATCGTCGGCGAACTGCCGCAGGAACTCTGAGTGGTCCGCGTCGAGTGGAAGGACGAAGCGCAGCTGCTCGAGCGCTTCTTCGCTCGTCGAGCGGAGCTCGACTCGGCCGTCTGACTGCTGCCAGGCAGCAGCCCGCGCCACGCCGTCCTCGACCTGGAAGAGCCCCACCAGGATGCGTCCGTCGAACCGGCGGGTCGCGTCGCCGGCATGCACCGCTGATTCGCGCAGCGAGAACGGGCCGCGGGGGCGGAAGGTCGCTTCGACCATGCCCCAGACCATACGGAGGAGAACGGCTAGCGTTGTCCACAAGTGAGCGAGACCATCGATCCCCGCACGGACATCGGCCATGTCCACCTGAAGGTCGCCGACCTCGACCGCGCGATCCGCTTCTACCGCGACGTGCTCGGCTTCGAGCTCAAACAGCAGATGGGCGATCAGGCGGCGTTCTTGGCGCGACCCCCCGCCCCCTTGGCACTCCTAGTACTCGGCCGTAATTCGACTGGCGATCAGGTCTAGGGGATGGGAGCTAATCGGACCCAGACCCACGCCGGCGTTCCAGCGAAAATTCCGAAATTGAAGTCGCGAAGGCTACGGCGGGCTGTGGACCTAGAAGCCGCTACTTATTGCGGCCCCAAACTCGAAAAATGTCCCCACCGCGTCGGCGTACCGTCAGGACCGGTCTCCTTCCTTGTGGCGATGGTGTTGCCGATCCGCCCCCACTTCCGAATGCTCGGATCTCTTCGAACAGCTCGTCTGCAAGCTCCATGGCCCGCTGGTGACTGCTCTGTGCGCCAGCCTGCGCTTCGTCGAAACCGTGGGCTCGGACTTGC
>JBKPFE010000104.1:0-5676 GCA_046728705.1 Actinomycetota bacterium | reverse complement strand
GGACAGTTGCCGGGGCTGGGCTCGCTGATCAGCCTCGGTGCGCCGGTCGGAACGAGCTGCATCACGACGTTGACCAATGGGACGTCACCTTCATTTCTGACGATGTGGACATGGCCTGCTGGTTCGAATGCGCTTGAGCCTGCCGTGACCACGTGCGGCGTACAGCTGGGGTCGTCGCCGTCGTAGAAAGTCGCGGTACCGGACTTCACGATGACGAAGCTCAGCCCCGGATGGCTGTGCCAACCGATCGTCCCGCCCGGCTGGATCGTGACCTGGACGAAGTGCAGGTCGGAGTTTCCCTTCGTCTTGATCTTCGCCTGCCAGTCGCCGATCTTGGCCTTGGCCTTGATCGGGTCGAACTGCGCCACTGGGGCGAGCGGGGTGACCGTTAGCCCGACGGGCGGCGTTGCGATAGCCGGCACCACGATGAGTCCCGTGGCGACCAGAGCGCCGAGAAACGCGATCCCGACGGAACCGATCAAGCGGTTACGCTTGCGCATGACTAACTGACTCCTTTCGCGAGAGACAATTGCGTGCCGCGATGAGTTCGCGGCGGGACAAAGGTGGAGTCAGAGAGTTACGCCGTCGGTTTCCTCCTTTGTCCCGAACTACGGGATGCAGCTCGATGCTTGCACTTTGATGCAAAAGTGTCAAGCAAGGCGACCCGCTGGCGCCTGAGCGGCTGCGCTTGCCTTGCCCGGGCGTGCGCGTCACTCAATGTTCTGCCCTTTTGATCCACCCTACTGAGGACGGGCCGACACGGGACCCAGCGCTCAGTATGCGTCAGCGCGACTTTGCGAGGGCAGCGCCGGTGACGTGGAGCGGGCGCAGGCCGACGGTCAGCCGACGGAGCTCCCCTGACAGGCGTCGCGGGACCGAGTACCACCTATTGCGAGCGAAGCGCTCCAGGTTAACGCCGTAGCTGAGGAAACGGTCGAGCCGCCGGGTGGCGACGATGCCCGTGACGTAGCCATTCCGGAAGCGCAACTCGTAGTACGGCGCTCCGAGCTTCGGTCTGCGGACGCGCGTGGGGGACGGGCCGGTGTAGTAGAAGGAGCCGAGGTGCGGCAGCACGGCGCGGTTCATGATCGCGACGCAGCGCGTCGTGTTGCACACGCGCAGATCGCCAGGGTGGAGGTCCTTCGCGCTCGCCGACGGCAGGGCGAGAAGCGCCGACACGGCGACGAGACCAACGAGCAAGGCTTTCATGATGACCCTAATACGCCGCTCAGCCGCTCGAAGTTCCCTCGGTACCGGCGCGCCGCGTTCTGCCCTATTGATCCTCCTACTGAGTCCGTCGGGCCAGCGAGGAAGTGCTGAGAGCACGTTGCTGGCATTCTGAGTCGCGTGCACATTCTTGATCGGTCTCGGTCACGGCTTCCGAAGCCACTCCGAAGCCTGATGCACGTTCTTGATCGGTCTCGGTCACGGCTTCCGAAGCCACTCCGAAGCCTGATGGACTGGGCGCTGACGATCACCCTGGCTGCCGTCGCCGTGCTTGTTTTCCAAGCGGAGGTTGCGAAGCCCTACCGCATTCCCTCGCCGTCGATGGAGCCAACCCTGCACTGCGCGAAGCCTGCCCGCGGCTGCCTCTCGCGGGTGGCGGATCGAGTAATCGCGAACCGGCTCGTGTACCGGTTCCACGAGCCGCGGCGCGGCGACATCGTCGTCTTCAAGGCACCTGCCCGGGTCGGGGCGGCCTGCGGCGCTGGTGGCACCTTCATCAAACGGATTGTCGGACTACCCGGCGAGAAGTTGTCGATGCGGAACGGATTCGTCTTGGTCAACGGCGTCCCGCTCGTCGAGCCCTATCTGCAGCCCGGCTACCGCGGTCGCGAGAGCGGAGACTGGGCGCGTATCGCCGGCGAGGGCTACTTCGTCCTTGGCGACAACCGCACGATGTCCTGCGACTCGCGCCGTTGGGGCGTCGTCCCTCGGGACAACATCATCGGCAGGGCAGAAGTTACTTATTGGCCCCCGAACCGGGTTGGGGAGCCGTAGCGACGCAAGGTCGTTTTGTCCTTTAGCTCCTAACTACTCATCTCGTTGGGCCCCGCGTGTCGTCGAGACTCGATGCGCTCAGCGTTCACTCCTCTGGCCCTTCGTGACCAGTACGGACCATTGGCAGGTAGTGCTCGGCGAACCAAGGGGCTCCAAGAGATGTGAGCGCCATCATCGCCTCGAGGACGAGTTCACGAACTCGTTCGTCAGTCGGAGCAACGTCTTCAGGAGGATCGGTGTCGCCCGTCTTCCTCTCGTACACCTGCCTTAGCCTGACGTTGCGGTATGCAATCGCGCCCTTCAGCCAAGCGTCATCCGCGAGATTTTCGGCGACTATCCCGCGCTGCTTGTCCCAAGCTTCCAGAGAGAACTCTGCGAACGTCGTCGGGCTCTGTGAACCGGCATGTGCCAGATACACGTGCAGATGTGCGTAGGAGTAGATTTTCGCCGAGCTCGTCTTGAACCAGACGCGCAGCGGCGCGTGTCTGACGCGCATCGGTGCGTCTAGCCATGAACCAAGTCACGCCGCCGGAGAGCGCGGCTCCGACCACAACACCGATTAGCCCGATTAGTGCCCCGGACATCCCTGTGCGCCTACGCTCACAGCGCGAATGCGCTGCTGGAGTACGCACACCAGCATCCGGCCCTAGTGTAAGGCGGTCCGCTTCCTACGCATGCGTTCTGGCCGGTTAGTCCGTGCTACTCGCGTAGTGCGGTGGGGAGCTCCTGCTCCAAGTCAGAAGGTCCGTCAGAGAACGTGAAGCCCGTAGTAGGCAAGTCCTCCCCAAACGCTGTAAGCCGCGATCACAAGGGCGAACCAGAGCAAGGGGCGCCCACGGGGCGAACGGACTCAATCACCATCACTCCCGCCACGGGAACGCCAGCAGCAGCCGCATATAGCTGCCAAAGGCTGGCGGGCTCGCATTCGGGTGCCCCGCCTATGTTGCAGTCCAGCCAGCGCCGGGCCGCCGCGACGTAGGTAGCGACCAGCGCGGCGGCAAGCGTCGCGAGTCCGAGAAGATGATCCAAGGGGAGCGGCGGGTGCGCAGCATCACCCTCCTTCATCGACCGACCACCGGGGACTGTCAAGTCATGCGTCCAGCCCGTTCTGGCCGTTGCTTCCGTGCTACGCGCGGAGTTTCGGCCCTTAGACGGCTTGGGCCGACGGAGCGGGACGACCGATGATCGTCGCGAGCATCGTCGCTACATGAACACGCTCGACACCCTCGGTGAACGCGTCGCCACGGCAGACGGTCAGCGTGCGTCCGGCACGGACGACCTGGCCCTCGGCGACGAGGCTGTCGCCGCCAGCCGGGGCCAGCAGGTTCACCTTGAACTCGGCGGTCAGCACCTCCATGTCGGCGGGCATCAGCGTTAACGCGGCATAGCCGCACGCGCTGTCGAGCGCCGTGACGACGACACCCGCGTGTAGGAAGCCGTGCTGCTGCGACAGGCGCGGCGCGATGGCCAGCGAGATCGCAACGCGGCCAGCGGCGATGTCGACAAGCTCTGCGCCGATGGTGGCCATCGCTCCTTGACGGGCGAAGCTGGCGCGGATACGCCCGATGACGTCGGCGTCGGGCGCCGCAGCTGACGGACTCATCGCGGCGCATTATCCGTGGCGACCGCTCCGGCGCTCGGGCAGTAAGTCATTGCCCTGTTCTGCCCTGTCGATCCACGCTACTCAGCGGAACCCAGCGCGACGTTCGTGGAGATACTCGTCCACATGCAACAGTCGTCTTTCTAAGATCCAACGGTGGTTTCCGAGGCCCCGCTCGAACAGACCGACGCTGGGCTTGTGCCCGCCGCGGAGGGCTGGTTCGTCCTGAACGCCCGTGACGGCCGCTGGCGCCACCAAGAGGGGCGAGGAGAGCGTCTGCGCTTCGAAGGCGAAACGCCGTTCCCACAGGTTGGAGTCAGTCTCTATGTGCTCGGGCCGGGTGAACAAATGGGGATGTACCACTGGGAGGCCGATCAGGAGGACTTCCTCGTCCTCTCCGGCGAGGCGCTTCTGATCGTCGAGGGCGAGGAGCGGCCATTGCGGCAGTGGGACTTCGTGCACTGCCCCGCCGAGACGAAGCACACCATCGTCGGGGCCGGAGATGCTCGCTGCGTCGTCCTCGCCGTCGGCGCGCGTGAGCATCAGGCAGGCCCGGGCTGGGGCGGCTACACGGTGGACGAGGCTGCGCTCCGCCATGGCGCTGGCGTCGAGCAGGAGACGAATGACGTTGAGGAGGCATACGCTCGGTTTCCGGAGCATGAGCTGACGCGATACCGAGATGGATGGCTTCCGGGTTAGCTGACGGGCTGAGTCGCGGTTTCCCGGAACAGCGACAACCGGAGCCGGGTGTTCTGCCCCTAGTCGCCGGCCCGAAGACGAGCTCGCGTTTCGAAGAGCCTGTGGCGGTGTGTGTTACTCGGTGAGCGCCAAGGGGCAAGATGCCCTACGGAATCATCGGTAACCAAGGGAGGGTTCATGAGGAAGAAGCTGGGCTTGAAAGTCGTCGTGCTCGCCTGCGCGACCGCCGTCGTCGCGGCGACGGCCAATGCGATCACATTCGGCGAGCCGGACGGGAAGCGGCACGCGAACGTTGGCGCACTCGTCGCGGACTGGAACCCGGACAGCCCCGGGCCCGATCAGTTCTGCAGTGGGACGCTCGTCAGTCCGACGCTGTTCCTGACCGCCGCGCACTGCATGTTCGGGTGGGACGAAGGAACTGACTTCTGGGTGACGTTCAGCCCCACGTACGACGAGGGAGCAGCCGCGCCGAGTGGGCTCGTTCCCGTCTCGAGCTTCACGATCCATGAGGGCTTCGCACAGTCCGGCGGCGGATCCGACGCCTACGACATCGCGATCGTGACGCTCGCGAGCCCGCAGTCGGCCACGCCCGCGCAGCTGCCGACACTGGGGCTGCTGAACACGCTCAGCCAGCAGCAGCTCCGCGAGCTTGGGTTCACGACGGTTGGCTATGGGCTCGTGCGCACCTCGAAGAAGGGCGGGCCACACGGGTTCATTGACGAGACGAACCGGCTCGTTGCTCAACAGACGCTGCTCTCGCTACAGCCGACCTGGCTGACCCTGAACATGAACCCGTCGACTGGCAGTGGCGGGACTTGCTACGGCGACTCAGGAGGACCGCACTTCTTGGGCGGAATGACGAGCAACCTCATCGTCTCGCTTACGGTCACAGGCGACGCCATGTGCCGGGCCACCGACAAGACCTACCGGCTGGACACCCCCACGGCACAGGAGTTCCTCTCGCGCTTCGGGCTCGTCCCGGCGCCGTAAATCGCGCGTGGGAGGGGCGGCACGCCGCCCCTCCCACGCATTCTTGCCGGGCGGCCTCCCGCCGCAGCTTGCGGAGGCGCTCCTTAGGTGCCGGCGGTCTCTTGCGGTTCTGGCCGGAGACGCTACTCGCGAAGTTCCGGCCATCTAGCTTGGACGGCTCGATTGACGAAACGACGGCTACGCGCCGATTCCGTCAGTGGCCCAGTAGTACGCGATCATCACGGCCGAGGCGAGGGCGATGAAAAGAGTGATTCCTCCCAGGATGAACAGCGCGACGGTGACCCAGGACACGGGGCCTCGGGCTTCGTGCGGTCTATCCGACCTGTCTGGCGCGACATGCGCGCACGAGCGTAGCGCTTCCGGCCGCGAGTGGAACGGCCCTCGCC
>JBKPFE010000235.1:0-1056 GCA_046728705.1 Actinomycetota bacterium | reverse complement strand
TCAGGAGCGGAGGCTCGTGGCTCTTTAGGCGTTTGGTAACCCGGTCGCCAAGCTGCCGTTCAAAGTTCCGGGTTCAATCAGTCTAGCCCGCGGGCGACACACTGGGACGAATCCGCCCACCGCCGCCGCCTGCGTACACGTCGAGCTGGTTCTGGGCGTGGGCGACCCGCTGCTCGACCTGCCAGCGATCTGCGTCCGACTCACCGCGCTCGATCCGGTCGAGCTCAGCCTGGGCCTCCTCGAGCTGCTCTTGGGCACGCCGCGGGTCGATCTCGCGGGCGTCGACCGCATCGTCGACGAGCGCGAGGGCGCGATCCTGCTCCACCTTGAAGAAGCCCGCGCCGGTCGCGAACTCGCGGATCTCCTCGTCACGGCGGATGTGGACCCGCGTTCCGCCCGCCTTGAGCGTGGCAACGAGCGGGGCGTGCCGCGCAAGGATGCCGATCTCGCCGGCGGCACCAGGAACGATCAGCATTTCGACCTCGCCCTCGAACGCCGGCCCTTCGGGCGTGACGAGCGAGAGGTCGAACGTCCGGCGATCCTGAGCCACTACGCGCCGACGGGCTCGGGCTCGCGCGTCTCTTCCGGCTCTTCGGCGGGCTCCTCGGCTTGCGGCGCGGGCTCGGCCTCGCCGGCCAGCTGCCGCGCCTTCTCGACGGCCTTCTCGATCGGCCCGACCATGTAGAACGCCTGCTCGGGAAGATCGTCGTGCTTGCCGTCGAGGATCTCCTGGAAGCCCTTGATCGTGTCCTCGAGCTTCACGTACTCGCCCGGAGTGCCGGTGAACTGCTCGGCGACGAAGTTCGGCTGCGAGAGGAAGCGCTGGATCTTTCGAGCTCGCTGCACGATCAGCTTGTCCTCGTCGGAGAGCTCGTCCATGCCCAGGATGGCGATGATGTCCTGCAGGTCGCGGTAGCGCTGCAGAACCTCCTGGACGCGCGTCGCCGTCTCGTAGTGCTCGTCCGAGACGAGTCCGGGCTGGAGCGCCCGCGAGAAGGAGTCGAGCGGATCGACGGCAGGATAGATCCCCTGCTCGACGATCGCGCGCGAGAGCAC
>JBKPFE010000180.1:0-1417 GCA_046728705.1 Actinomycetota bacterium | reverse complement strand
CTTGTTCTTGAACGCCGAGCCGAGCAGCACGGGCGTGACGGTGATGTCGAGCGTCGCCGCCCGGAGCGCACGACGGAGCATCTCGGGCGTCACGGCCGACTCGTCCCCGAGATAGGTCTCCAACAGTTCCTCGTCGTGGTCCGCGACCGCGTCGATCAGCTGGTGGTGATACTCGCTCGCCTGCTCGGCGAGCTCGGCCGGGATCTCGCCGATCTCCATGTTCATGCCCAGGTCGTCGTTCCACGAGAGCGAGCGCATCTCGATCAGGTCGACGACGCCGCGGAAGTTCTCCTCCTGGCCGATTGGCAGCTGCACCGGCACCGGGCGAGCGCCCAGGCGGTCGACCATCGACTGCACGGACGCGAAGAAGTCGGCGCCGACGCGGTCCATCTTGTTGATGAAGGCGATCCGCGGGACGCCGTAGCGGTCGGCCTGCCGCCAGACGGTCTCGGACTGCGGCTCGACGCCGGCGACGCCGTCGAAGACGGCGATCGCGCCGTCGAGCACGCGCAGGCTTCGCTCCACCTCGACGGTAAAGTCCACGTGCCCGGGCGTATCGATGATGTTGACGCGAAAATCGCGCCAAAACGCCGTCGTCGCAGCCGAGGTGATCGTGATCCCGCGCTCCTGCTCCTGCGCCATCCAGTCCATCGTCGCGGCGCCCTCGTGGACCTCGCCCATCTTGTGGGTGCGGCCGGTGTAGTAGAGGATCCGCTCGGTCGTGGTCGTCTTGCCCGCGTCGATGTGGGCCATGATCCCGATGTTCCGGACGCGCTCCAGCGTCGCGGGAGCTCTGGTTGCAGGCGTCGCCACGGCTACCACCTGTAGTGGGCGAAGGCCTTGTTGGCCTGCGCCATCCGGTAGAGGTCGTCCTTGCGCTTGAAGGCGCCACCCTGCTGCTCGAGCGCGTCGAGGAGCTCGCCGGCGAGCTTCGCGGCCATCCCCTTCTCGCGTCGCTCGCGCGAGAACGTCACGATCCAGCGGATCGCGAGCGTGCGCGCGCGGCGCGCAGGCACCTCGACGGGCACCTGGTAGTTCGCGCCGCCGACGCGGCGGGAGCGGGTCTCCATCACCGGGGTAACCGACTTGATCGCCTGCTCGAGCACCTCGACAGGAGGCTTCCCGGAGCGCTCGGCGGCGATCGCCAGCGCGTCGTAGACGATCTTCTCGGCCGTGCTCTTCTTCCCCTTCGTCATCACGCGGTTGATCACCTGGCTGACGAGCTTCGAGTTGTGCACGGGGTCGGGAGCCAGCTCGCGTGGCTGAATTTCCGCTCGGCGGGGCATTACGAGCCTCGCTTGGCGCCGTACTTCGAGCGCCCTTGCTTGCGATCGGAGACGCCCGACGTGTCGAGCGCAGCGCGGATCACCTTGTAACGAATGCCCGGGAGGTCCTTGACGCGTCCGCCGCGGATGAG
>JBKPFE010000121.1:0-4565 GCA_046728705.1 Actinomycetota bacterium | reverse complement strand
CTTCAGGATGTCGCGCCGGAAACGGTTGTTGTCGCGGATCCAGGCACGCGTGGTCTCGTAGCTAGGCCAGTCCGCCGCGCCCGCGAGGTACAGGCCCACGTCGCTCATCGGCCGCACCAACGCGTTGTGCTCGAACAGCGTCCGGTCCTGCTCCAGGGCCTGCTGGAGGTGGGTGGGCTGGTACGCCGAGCCAAGGCGACTCCAAGCGACGAGGTCCGCGCTGGGCGCGATGGCCGCGGTCGGGTCGATCTGCAGCAGGGTCAGCTGCTGCACGACCGCGAGCAGGTCGGTCGGCCGGGGTGCGTCGAGCAGTTGCGCGCGCACCGCGATGCGCCGGGCCCGCGCCTTGGTGAGCCGGTGCACGGACAGGAGGCTACGTCAGAGGATCGGATCGTGGCTTCACCGATCGTCGTGCGGATGTGCACGGCCCTGCAGGCCGGCTGCGGGCGATTCGCGGCGCGCGTTCAAGGTTTTTGACAGCATTGGACCGTCCAGGACTGCAAAGAGGGGGAGCAGATGAAACGCTTAGGGTTCCTTACTGCGGTGCTGGCGGCCGCACTCGTCTTCACGAGTTGGGGCATGGCCGCTGACAAGAGCAAGCTGGAGATGTACACCGCGACGGTCGATCGAGCCACGATCGGCAAGCTCACTCGCGAGGGCTTCGACATCGCGGCGACGAAGCAGGTCGGGGGCAACGTGCGCGCCGACCTCGTCCTGTCGGCACGCGAGCGCGACCGCCTGGCGACGCAAGGGGTGAGGCTCGCCCTCAAGCGCAACAAGCACGGCTTGACCGTGCAGGAGCAGGCTGCCGCGCAAGCAGCCGATGGCTTCACCGTTTGGCGGTCGTGGGACGAGCCGGGAGGGATCCGCGACGAGCTCTATGAGATCGCCAAGAAGAATCCCTCGTTCGTGAAGCTCGAGGTGATCGGCCACTCGCTCCAGGGCCGAGAGATCATCGCCCTCAAGGTGACCAAGAACGCGAATCAGCTCGCGGACGGTGCGCGACCCGACGTCTTCTACATGGCGACCATTCACGCCCGCGAGTGGATCTCGACCGAGGTCAACCGCCGGCTCCTTCATCACTTCGTCGACAACTACGGCAAGAACGCCGAGGTCACGAACCTCGTCAACACGCGCGAGCTCTGGTTCGTCCCCGTGTCGAACCCAGACGGCTACCAGCACACGTTCGACGTCGAGCGGCTCTGGCGCAAGAACCTTCGCGACAACAACGGCGACGGCCAGATCGCGGTCGGCGACGGCGTCGACAACAACCGCAACTACGACGAGAAGTGGAACTACGACAATGAGGGGTCGTCCTCCGCGTTCGCGAGCGATGACTACCGCGGGACGAGCGCCGCGTCCGAGCCCGAGACGGTGGCGATTCAGGATCTTCTGAAGCGGCTCCGCTTTCGCTTCATGGTCACCTACCACTCCTACGGTGAGCTGCTGCTCTACATGTGGGGCTTCCAGGTGCAGACACCGACGGCCGACGACCCGATCTACGTGGCGATGTCAGGAACGGACGCGAATCCGGCGATTCCGGGGTACGACCCTGGCGTCGGCGCCGACCTGTACATCACGAACGGGACGACGGACGACTACGCGCACGCCGTCACGAACACACTCGGCTGGACGCCCGAGCTCAGCGAGGGGTGCGACGGTTGTGGCTTCGTCTTCCCCGACGACGAGGCGCTCATCGAGGCGGAGTTCCAGAAGAACCTGCCGTTCGCGCTCGACGTCGCCAAGTCCGCGCCGAACCCGGCGCAGCCGGTCTCACACCTCGGCAACACGACGAAGCCCTTCTATCTGGATCTGTCGGCGATCGATCCCGAAAAGACGAACAACCCCATGAGCGACTTTCGCTTCTCCGTCTCGTATGGCGATCCTCAGCCCGTGCAGGTGCTTGCGCGAAGAAGCCTCGGGGCCGTCACGCTCAAATATCAGATCAACGGTGGCGCCGTCCAGAGCGGATCGACGACCGAATGGGACGGCGGCGAACGCTTCGGAGACATCGGCGACGTCTACTACCGGATCATGCGCGGGAGCATCACGGGCACGAATCCGGGCGACGTCGTCAAGGTGTGGTTCGAGGCCTCGGGCGGCACGGTCACGAGCGACTCGTTCACGTATACCGCGATGGTCGAGTCCTCGAACAGCGTTCTAGTGCTCGCGGCCGAGGACTACACGGGCATCTCGCCCGTCTACAAGAAGACCACCGGCCCGACCTACCTCTCGTACTATCTCGACGCGCTCGCCGCCAACGGGATCGGCGCCGACGTCTACGACGTGGACGCCAACGCCCGTAAGGCGCCGAGCCCGCTCGGTGTCCTCGGCCACTATGACGCTGTCATCTGGTACACGGGCGACGACATCCTCACGCGAGATCCCGGCATGGTCGTCGGCACCGCCTCACGCCTCGCGAACGACGAGATACTCGCCATCCGGGCGTACCTCAACGAGGGTGGCCGCCTGCTCAGGACCGGCAAGAACGCCGGCCTTGGAGAGGCGGGCGGGTACGAGTTCAACCTCGAGACGAACGCGCCGTGCAACCCGGATGACTCGGGCCAGGACGGATGTGAGCCGCTCCAAAACGACTTCCTGCAGTACTACCTGGGGGCGTTTCTCTACAACGACGACGCCGGCACCACTGCAAACGGCAAGCTCTACGACGTTGTAGGGATCGACACGCCATTCGAGTCGCTGACTTGGGCGTTCGGCGGCCCGAGCGCCAACAACCAGGATCACAGTGCGTCGTTCATCGCAACGAGCGGGGTCCTCCCGGCGTCCGAGTACCCCCTGTTCACGAGCTGGGCCTCCGCGAAGTACGACCGGCCCGGCGGCCCGTTCGACCCGCACACGGGCTCGTTCTACGTGTATTCGAACATCGCGGACATCTCCTACAAGCGCCTCACGAAGACGATCGACGTGCCCGCGGGCGGCGCAAACCTTTCCTTCTGGGTCTCACACGACACCGAGGAGGCTTGGGATCACGTGTTCGTCGAAGCGCACACGGTTGGGCAGGACGACTGGACGACGCTGCCCGACCTGAACGGGCACACGAGCACCTCCACCGGCGACAGCTGTCCGGAGGGGTGGCGTGAGCTGCACCCGTTCCTCGATCACTACCAGACGCTCAACGCCGACAACACGTGCTCGCCGACCGGCACCACCGGGTCTTGGAACGCGGACTCGGGTAGCTCCGGCGGCTGGGTGCAGTGGGCGGTCGACCTGTCCGCGTACGCCGGCAAGCAGGTCGAGGTCTCGATCGCGTACGTCAGCGACTGGTCGGTGCAGGGGCTCGGCACGTTCGTGGACGACATCGTCGTCTCGACCGGCGAGGGCACGACCTCATTCGAGACCGGCATGGACGGCTGGACGGTCACCGGCCCGCCGCCCGGCAGCGCGCCGAACTCGAACAACTTCGTCCGCACCACTGCGGGCGGATTCCCTGAGGGCGCGGCGATCACGACCGAAGACACGATCTACTTCGGGTTCGGCTTCGAGGGGATCGCGACGCCTGCCACGCGGAACGCCGTCATGGGCCGAGCGATCGACTACCTGCTCCAGTAGCAGAACCGAACAAGACGATGGGGGGAAGCCGCAGCTCGCGACTTCCCCCCAGCGTCGCTCCTTGCCACATCCGCTGGCTGTCTCCCCGTAGCAGGCTGCTACCGGTTCGCGGACCGGACCGCGGACGTCGCTCGCGGGCTGATGCCGGCGGTGCAGACGATCCCAGAGGTCAAGCTCGGGCTCTTTCATCCATACTCGTACGCGTGAGCCCGACCTTCGAGCTGGGCCGGATCGCCGGCATCCGGATAAGCGTGAACTGGAGTTGGCTGATCGTGTTCGCGCTGATCGTCTGGTCGCTCGCGGCTGCAGTCTTCCCGTCGCAGAACCCGGGATTCTCCGACGGTGAGTACGTGGCGTTGGCCGTCGCGGCTGCGCTCCTCTTTTTCGCTTCGCTCCTGCTGCACGAGCTTGGACACGCACTGCAGGCGCAGCGAGAAGGAGTCGAGATCGAAGGCATCAACCTCTGGCTCTTCGGCGGTGTGGCGCAATTCAAGGACGCCTTTCCGAGCGCCGGCGCCGAGTTCCGGATCGCGATCGCCGGCCCGCTGGTCTCCCTCGTGCTTGGGGTTCTCTTCGTCCTCGTCGCCGCCTTCGCAGGGCTCCCGAACGCGATCGACGGTGTCGTTGCCTGGCTCGGCTATACGAACCTCATCCTGCTTGCGTTCAACCTGCTGCCGGCGCTGCCGCTGGACGGAGGCCGCGTGCTCCGCGCCGCGCTTTGGCACTTCAGGGGCGATCTGCAGTGGGCGACGTGGGTGGCTTCCGGAGTTGGGCGCGGGTTCGGGTTCCTGCTCATCGCGCTTGGGCTCTTCATGTTCATCGTCGAGGGAGCGTTCAGCGGCGCGTGGCTCGCATTCATCGGCTGGTTCCTGCTCCAGGCTGCGACCGCCGAAGCCCGCTACGTCGCGACCCAGCAGGCTCTCGACGGTCTCAAGGTTCGCGACCTGATGATCCGCCAGCCCGTGACCGTGGAGGCTGACCTCAGTCTCGGCCGG
>JBKPFE010000182.1:0-1969 GCA_046728705.1 Actinomycetota bacterium | reverse complement strand
GCGCGGACCTTGCTCCAGAACGGATCCATGTCGACCACGAGGTCCTTGACGATCGGCAGGTTCCCCATCGCCGAGATCACCGGGACATGACCGCGGTCGACGATCGGCTTCATCCGCTCCTTGCAGGCGAGGACGGCGGCGCCGTCCATGCGCATCCCGCATGACCCGCAGATCATCATCCGGCAGCTCTTGCGGTAGGCAAGCGAGCCGTCGACCTTGTCCTTGATCAGGTCGAGGACGTCGAGCAGGCAGGCCCACTCGGGCGCCTCGACCTCGTACTCACGGAGCTCCTTCTCGCCCGTCTGCGCGTCGTAGCGCCAGATCTTCAGCGCCACCGGCATGGTCGGCGCGGTGGGATCCGGAATCTCGACGGATGTCTCGGTCACGGGTTCTCCTTCAGTTCCGAGCAGATGCGGTCGGCCTCTTTCTTCGGCAGGTCCTGGCGGACAGACTCACAGACCTCTTCCGGCGACACCAGCTCGCCCTTGCCGCTGGCTTCGCCGGCTTCAAGCCCCATTGAACCCGTCAGCTCGTCGAACTGCTCTTCAGAGATCAGGTCTTCGCTCGGCGGCCGCTGGACATCCACCTCGACGCCGTAGTCGAACAGTTCCACAGTGGTGGTCGTCGCAGGACTGGCGTCTTCCTCGTGCTCGCGTTGTTCGATCGTGATGCGGCGGAGACGACTCTCGTCATCGATCCAGATCTCGACGGGAACGAAACGTGAGCCCCAGCGCCGCACGACGTCTTCCTCGGATCGTTCTGCCGCAGGAAGCTGCTTGACCAGCTTCCGTAGATCCACGCGTGCGCGAAAATGGGTTGTCGCCGTCCCGCGGACTTCCTCCTTACCGACCTCCTCGGTCTGGTCGCTTGCACGCAGGACGCGTGACAGCACGTCCGTCGGCTTCGTCGGACTACCCGGAAACGGAATCAGCAGCTCGGTCGGATCGCCGCTCGTCTCGTCCTGCTCGTCCTTCACCCAATAGGTCTTGCCCTTCACGACCCACTGCACGTAGCCCGTCCGGCCGATCAGTCGAAACTCCTTCAGGAAGACGTCCTCACCGAAGAACGGGGACCAGCCGTCTACGGTCATGATCCCGCGTTCGTTCGGGTAGTCGAAGACCCCGCCGGCTTTGAGCTCCACTTCCTTGTGGTCTTTCGTTGCGCCGAAGCTGAAGCGGTACTCGAAGCGGGATGTCTCCGCCGCTGTAGCGTCGGCGGCGTCCTCCAGACTCGACACGGACGCGCTGCCGCAGCCGGCGAGCACAGCCGCGAAGGCGACGACGACGGCGAGGCGCATCAGTAAGTCCGCTCCTGCGGTTGCCACTTCGTGATCGTTACCGGTCTCCAGTCGAGCCGAACCCGCCCGCTCGGGCTGAGCGACGTCAGCGTATGCCTGAGGAAGTTCGCGTCGTCGCGGTCCGGGTAGTCGTACGGCCTTGCGTGCGCGCCGCGGCTCTCTCTCCGTGCGAGGCCCGCGACGACCATGCACTCCGCGAGGTCGAGCAGGAAGCCGAGCTCGAGCGCCTGCGTCAGGTCGTTGTTGAAGACGTCGCCCTTGTCTTCGACCACGACGCGCCGGTAGCGCTCCTTGAGCCGCTCGATGATCCGGCCCTGCTCCTGCATCTGCTCCTCGCGCCGGAAGACGCCGAAGTTCTCGTGCATCGTCGCGGCGAGCTCGTCGCGGATTGCCCACGGGCGCTCACCGTCGCTGCGGCTGAGCAGGGCGCCGAGCTCGCGCTCCGCGTCGGCCTCGAGCGACGGCGGAAGGGCGACGGTGGTGTGCGTCAACGCCCACTCGGCGGCGACGGCGCCCGCACGCTTCCCGAAGGTGATCGTTTCCATCAGCGCGTTGCCGCCGAGGCGGTTCGCGCCGTGGACGGAGACGCAGGCGCACTCTCCGGCGGCGTAGAGGCCCGTGACGGAGGTGAGCCCGTCGAGGTCGGTGTCGACGCCGCCCATGTGGTAGTGG
>JBKPFE010000039.1:0-7201 GCA_046728705.1 Actinomycetota bacterium | reverse complement strand
CTCCTCGACGCTAGCCGGAAAGCCCCAACGCCGCCGGGAGGGCCATGAGGTCCGGCAGGCGGTCGGGCGCATCCGGGTAGACCCCCTCGCGGTCGACGAGGAACGCCCGCATCCCGAGCGCCCGGGCGCCCTCGAGGTCGTCCTCCGGCGAGTCGCCGACCATCGCCGACCGCCCAGCCTCGACACCGAGACTGTCGAGAACGGCCTGGAAGATCGTCGGGTGCGGCTTGACCTTACCGTGGACCCGCGACGAGAGCGCCGCGTCGACTTCGAGGCTGTGATGCTCGAGGAACTCGTGGACGTCCCGACCGGTATTCGAGACGATCCCGAGCTTGAGCCCCTGGCTCCGGAGCTCCGCCAGGACCGGAGGCACGTCGTCGAAGAGGTCGAAATTGTGGGCGTGCTCCCACGCCCGGGTCATCTCGACGGCGCACTCGTAGGCTCGGCCCGAGTCACCGCCCATCCCTCGAATGATCCGCTCAGTGAAGGCGATCCAGATCTCCTCGTCATGGCGGAAGTCCGGATGCTTCCTCAGCCCTTCGACCGCTTTCGCGCGGGCTTCCTTGTAGAGCGACGGGTCGAGCTCGAGCCCGAAACGGCGGCCGAGGCGCTGATAGCCCTCCGGTCCAAGATCGGGACCGGGCTTCGCCAGCGTGAAGTCGAGGTCGAAGAGCACCGCCTGGATGTCCATGCGCCTACGGGGTGGGAGCCGGCCAGCGGTACGCCTCGGGCTGCCGAGACGCCAGCGAGGGAAGCTTCGACCGGACCTCATCGAGCCGCCGCCGGTCGAGCTCGGCGGAGATAACCGTCTCCTCGTCGGGCGCCATCGCGACGACGATCCCCCAAGGATCGGCGATCAGCGACCGGCCGTAGCTGAGTCGGCCCGGTCGCGTCTCGCCGATCTGAGCCGCAGCGGCTACGTAGTACTGGTTCTCGACCGCCCGGGCTCTGAGCAGAAGCTCCCAGTGATCCTTGCCGGTGTAGAGCGTGAAATGTGCCGGCACCGTCACCAACTCGGCGCCCTGGAGCGCGAGGATGCGGTAGAGCTCCGGGAAGCGAACGTCGTAGCAGACGGTCAGCCCGGTCGGCCAACCCTCCACGTCGACCATTACCGGCTCATCGCCCGGCTCCTCCGCGTCCGACTCGCGGTAGACCTGGCCGCCGACCTCGACGTCGAACATGTGGATCTTGCGGTACACGCCTGCGATCGACCCCTCGGAGTCGTACACGATGCTCGTGTTGGACAGCTTCTCCCGGCCTTCCCGGCGTTCGGTGATGGAGCCGCCGACGAGAGTGATCCCGTGCGACCGCGCCCAGCGGGCCATCGCTTCGACCGATTCACCGCTCTCCAGCACCTCGGCCGCTGCCTGGAGCGCCTCTTGATCGCCGATCGCGTTCCACTTCTCGGGGAGGACGACGACGTCGGCTCCCGTCGCCGCGGCCCTGGCGACCAGTGCTTCGGCCTTCTCGAGATTCGCCGCCTTGTCCGACCGGCTTGTGAGCTGGACGCAGGCGACGCGCAGCGTGCCGGACATCGACTGGCAGGATAGCCCCGGGCCGTGAGATCCCCCGAGCAGATCCTGAAGGAAGCGAAGACGATCGCACTCGTCGGCGCGTCGCCGAACCCGGCGCGGCCGAGCCACAGCGTCATGCGCTACCTGCTCGCCCAGGGCTACCGCGTGATCCCCGTGCGACCACTGGACGGCGGCCAGGTGCTCGGGATGCCCTGTGTTGCATCGCTCGCAGAGATCGACGAGCCGATCGACGTGGTCGACGTCTTCCGGCGCAAGGAGGCGTTGCCGGGGCACGCGCGCGAAGCGGTCGACGCCGGCGCGAAGGCATTGTGGCTACAGCTCGGCTTGTGCTCGCCGGAGGCGCGCCGGATCGCGACGGAAGCGGGCCTGGACTACGTCGAGGATCTCTGCACGGCAATCGTCCATCGAAACCTCGGCTACTAAGGCGCCGACTCGGCGGCGCCGACCAAAAGTGACCGCGGCGGCATGACGCCGCGGTCGCTAGCCTTATGGCGTTCTCGGGGTGTGGCGCAGCCTGGTAGCGCGCTCCGTTCGGGTCGGAGAGGTCCCCAGTTCAAATCTGGGCACCCCGATCGGATTCTGGGCGGCGGCGGCTCCCGCCGGGCGAAGCCCGGCTCCGCCGCCGCCTAGCGTCTCTGGCGGCCCGCGGCTCTCCGGGCCCGTGCTAGAGCACTGTGCCCTCCGGCCGCGAACCCCAGAAACGCTCCAGAAACCGATCGTCCCGCCAACTAGATTTGTGGACGTGGCTCGGCGCGACGACATCTTGGACTTCGCGCGCGAGCTGCTCGACCTCGACAGCTTCGACGACTACGGGCCGATGGGCCTACAGGTCGTCGGCGCCGACGACGTGGCGAAGATCGCGGCGGGCGTTTCCAGCTCACGCGAGTTGTTCGAGCGCGCGGCCCAGACCGGCGCTGAGCTGCTGGTCGTCCACCATGGGCTCTTCTGGGAGAACGACCCCCGCGTCGTCGATCGCCAGCTGAAGGGACGGCTTCAGGCGCTCTTCGCCGGGGACGTGACGCTGGCGGCCTACCACCTGGCGCTCGATGCGCACCCGGAGATCGGCAACAACGCGCTGCTCGCGCGTGAGCTCGGCATCGAGTCGCCCGAGCGGGTGCTCGAATGGGGGTTCGGAGGGCGACTCGATCCCGAAGTCACCATTGATGAACTCGCCGGCCGCCTCCAGCAGGCGACGGGACAGGAGCCGCAGGTCTTCGACGGAGGGCCCGAGCGGGTCGGCCCCGTCGCGGTCATCACCGGCGGCGCGGCGAGGCTGTTCCCTCAGATCGCCGCGCTCGGCTACGACGCCTTCGTCACGGGCGAACCGGCCGAGCCGACGCTGCACGCCGCCCGGGAGCTCGGCAGCCACTTCCTCGCCGGCGGGCACTATGCCACGGAGACGTTCGGGATCAAGGCGCTGGCCGAGCGGCTGGCCGAGCGTTTCGACCTCGAGTGGGAGTTTCTCGACCTCCCTAACCCTGTGTAAGATCTGAGTGTGTCGACCAGGGAGCTGAGCGAGTGATGAGCCGCCCAGCCGACAAGCGAGCTTTCGAGCCCGTGACGCCTTCCGGCGGCGGGCTTTTTTGCGGACCGCTTGAAATGTTCATGGGGACAGGATTAATCCTGTCCCCATCATCCTGATAGCGAGAGGAGAGACGGCATGCCGAACCACCTGACGCCCGAGGAGCTGTCGAAGGAGCTGAACCTGGATCGCGAGCAGGTGATCCGGCTTTGTCTCCAAGAGGGTGTGCCGATCTACCACGGGAAAATCGACAAGACCCTCTTCGCAGCGCAGCTCCAGGCGACAGGCGCACCTGCCGCTCCGCCTCGCTGACGGTCTCCCGACTTATCTGAGGCGAGGGTCCGGTGGCTCGGCGGGAATCGCTCGCCGGCCGGTACTTCGATGAGAGCAGTTGTCCACGACAGGTACGGGCCGCCGGAGGTTCTGCGACTCGAAGAAGTAGAGCGGCCCGTGCCGAAAGACGACGAAATCCTCGTCAAGATCCACGCCACAACGGTCAACCGGTCGGACTGCGGCTGGCGCAGCGCGAAGCCGTTCATAACCCGCTACTTCACCGGCCTGCGCCGGCCGAAGCGGAGGATCCTGGGCAGCGAGCTGGCCGGAGAGGTCGAGGCAGTCGGTAAAGCCGTGACCGAGTTCGAGGTCGGCGACCGCGTCTTCGGCGTCAACTACTTCGGCGCACACGCGGAGTTTGTCTGCATGCCGGAGGATCGCCCGCTGGCGCAGATGCCGAGCGGTATGAGCTTCGAAGAGGCTGCGACGGTCTGCGACGGGGCGATCCTGGCACTGACGTGCCTGAGCAAGGCAGACCTCCGCGAAGGGCGGAGCATTCTCATCTACGGCGCCTCTGGATCGATCGGAACCGCGGCGGTGCAGCTGGCAAGTACTTCGAGGCAGACGTCACCGCCGTCTGCAACACCAAGAACCTCGAGCTAGTGAGGTCGCTCGGAGCCGACAGGGTGATCGACTACACGCAGGAAGACTTCACCGAGAACGGCACGACGTACGACGTCGTCTTCGACGCGGTCGGCAAGCACTCGTTCAGGCGGTGCAGGCGCTCGGTGAAACCGGGTGGGATCTACATTGAAACCGACCTCGGGTTCCTGTGGCACGTCCCGATACTGGCCTTCGCGACCCGGCGGATCGGAGACAAGAGGGTGACGCTCCCGACACCCAACTACACGAAGAAGCACGTCCTCTTCCTCAGGGAGCTCATCGAGGCGGGGCGGTATCGGGCGGTGGTCGACCGCTCCTACCCGCTGGAGCAGGTGGTCGAGGCGAGCAGGTACGTCGAGACGGGGCAGAAGACGGGAAACGTCGTCTTGACGGTATTCGCGGCGTAAGAACTACTTCTTTGCGGCGGCGGCGCGCTTGCGCGTCCCGCCCGAGCGACTGCTCTTCGCCTTCGCGGCGGGCTTCTTCTGTGCCTCAGAAACGCTCTGGCGCAGGGCTTCCATCAGGTCGATCACCGGCGCCTCTTCCGGCTCCGGCTCGGGCCGCTTGATCTCCTCGCCCGCGAGCTTGGCCTCGAGCATCGAGCGCAGGTCGCGCCGGTACTCGCTCACGAGCTCCGTGGGCTCGAAGTCTCCGGCCAGGCTGTCGATCACCTGGCGGGCGAGCTCCATCTCGGCCTCCTTGACCTCGGTGTCGCCGACGGCCTCCTCGATCTCGGCCGCCGAGCGGACGTCCTCGGCGACGAAGAGCGTCTCGAGCGCCAGCGCGTTGTCATACGGACGGATCAGGGAGAAATGCTCCTGGCCGCGAAGGACGAAGCGACCGAGGCCGCCCATGCCGGTCTCTTGCATGGCGCGCAGCAAGAGGACGTAGGGGCGCCGCTGCGCCGCCGCCGGGGCAGGCGCGAGGTAGTACGTGCGGTCGAAGAAGATCGGGTCGACCTCGTCGAGCGGCACGAAGCGCTGGATCTCGATCGCCCGCGAGTCGTCCTGCACCGTGATCGCCTCGAGGTCTTCGTCCTCGACGAAGACGAACTCGCCCTTCGCGACCTCCCAGCCCTTGACCAGCTCGTCCGCGGAGACCTCGCGGTCGTGCAGCGGACACCACCGCTTTTGCTTGATCGGCGTGCCGCACTCGCGGTGCAGCGTGCGGAAGCTGACGTCGGACTGTCTCGCCGCCGGCTTCGTGGCGAGCGCGAGCCCGACCGGGATGTTCACCAGGCCAAAGTTGATCGAGCCGTTCCAGATTGTCCGCATCGAGGTCTCCAAGTCTAGAGGGACCGCCATCTTTCGCCCCTCATGGGGCTAATCCTCCGAACTAGGATATGCCGATGGCGATCGAGGTCGAGCGGGCGACCGGTACACGAACGATCGCCAATCTTTGGCGCAGAGCCGAGTCCCGGACGGGAACCGCATACCTGGTCGAGACGGACGGTGAGTGGCGCGAGGTCTCCTGGGAGGAAGCTCGCCGCGCGGTCGACGAGCTCGCGAGCGGATTGCTTGCCCTTGGGATCGGGAAGGGCGACGCGTTCGGGATCCTCGCCCGCACGACGCTCGAGTGGGTGCTCTTCGACTTCGCGCTCGGCTCGATCGGGGCGATCGGGGCCGGTATCTACCCGTCCCTGCCGGCGAAGGACTGCGCGTACGTGCTCGGCCACTCCGACGCGGTCGGCGTGCTGGTCGAGAACGACGAGCAGCTGGCCAAGATCGAGGCCGAGCGGCCGAACCTGCCGAAGCTCCAGCACGTGCTGACCTTCGGCGAGCTCGAGAGCCTGCGCGCGCGGGGACGGGAGTACTCCACCGTCAACCCGGACGCGCTCGAGCAAGCCCGTAGCGCAATCGGCGAGAACGATCTCTTCACCTACATCTACACGTCGGGGACGACCGGGCCGCCGAAGGCCTGCATGATCACGCACCGCAACTACTACGAGATGGTCGGCGCCGTCGACGACGTCCCCGAATTCATCGGGCCGGACGACGTCATCCTGCTCTACCTCCCGCTCGCTCACAACTTCGGGCGCTGCCTCCACCTGCTCTCCGCCTACGTCGGCTGCACGATCGCCTTCTGCCCCGACCCCATGCGCGTCGGCGAGGTCGCGCCGGTCGTCAAGCCGACCGTGCTCCCGAGCGTTCCGCGCGTGTACGAGAAGGTGCACACGGCCGTCCAGGGGAGCTTCGACGAGGCGACCGGCGTCAAGCGCCGCCTCATCGACTGGGCACTGAGCGTCGGTGGGCGCGTCAGCGAGCTCAGGCAGCACCAGAAGCCGGTCCCGGCGGGCTTGGTGTTCCAGCACCGACTCGCCGACAGGCTCGTCTACTCGAAGGTGAAGGCGAAGCTCGGCGGCCGGCTCCGGCTGCCGATCTCGGGCGGCGCGCCGCTGGCGAAGGAGATCGCCGAGTTCTTCCACACGATCGACATCGCGATCATGGAGGGCTACGGCCAGACGGAGTGCACGACGGCCTCGAACGTGAACATGCCGAACCGCTTCCGCTTCGGCACGGTCGGCCCGGCGATCTCGGGGATCGAGGTCCGGATCGCGGACGACGGCGAGATCCTCGTGCGCGGACCGAACGTCTTCGCCGGCTACTACAAGGACGAGCAGGCGACTCGCGAGGTGCTCGACGAGGAAGGCTGGCTCCGCACCGGCGACATCGGCGACATCGAGGACGGCTTCCTCTCGGTCACGGACCGGAAGAAGGACATCATCATCACGGCCCAGGGCAAGAACGTCGCACCGCAGAACATCGAAAACGAGCTCAAGAGCTCGAAGTACGTCTCGCAGGCGTTGGTCATCGGCGACCGGCGTCCGTACCTGACGGCGCTGATCACGCTCGACGAGGCCGAAGTCGAAAAGCTCGACGAGGGCACTGACCTACGAGCGCTGATCGCGGGCGTGGTCGACGAGTACAACCGCGACAAAGCGTCCTTCGAGCAGGTGAAGCGGTTCGCGATCCTGCCGCGTGACTTCTCCGCCGAGGAGGACGAGGTCACCCCGACGATGAAGCTCCGGCGCAAGATCGTCACCGATCACTTCGCGGACGAGATCGAATCCCTGTACGCGGGTGCATCAGCACCACGCTGAGACGAGTCTGAACCGGCTCGCCGCGAGCGCGACCACGCACTGCCTGACGGGCTGCGCGATCGGCGAGGTGCTCGGCGTGGCGATCGGGACCGCACTCGGCTGGGGCAA
>JBKPFE010000246.1:0-2291 GCA_046728705.1 Actinomycetota bacterium | reverse complement strand
GACCGTCTACCACACCTACACCGTGGCGGCGCCCGACCCGTTCGTCGTGCCGTACTTCAGCTTCCTGCTCGAGCGGACGCCGAAGCCCCAACCACCCGAGCCGCGCGCCTGGCGGAAGGACGAGTACCCGGACTGACCCCGATCACGATTCGCCAGGGCCGACGAGGCGCCACGTCTCGACTTCTCCCTTGCCCTTCACCTCTACGCGCCCGATCGGCTCGAGTACGAAGTCGTCTCGCAGAAGCTTGAAAGTCGAGCGCGTGATCTGGATCGTGTCGGGCGTCCCATGCGACTCCATTCGGCTCGCCATGTTCACCGTGTCGCCCCACAGGTCGTACAGGAACCGGCGACGCCCGATCACGCCGGCCACGACCGGCCCCGAGCTGATGCCGATGCGGAGCCGTAAGTCGTGGTCAGCGCCGTCGGGGAGGCAGCTCTTAGCGCACTCGCGCATTTCGAGGGCGAGCCCTGCCAGCGCTTGTGCGTGATCCGGCCGCTGCCTGGGGACACCCGCCGCGACCATGTAGCAGTCGCCGATCGTCTTGATCTTCTCGACGTCGTAGCGGTCGACGAGCGCGTCGAAGCTCGTGAACAGCCGATCGAGGAGGTCGACTACCTCCCGTGGATTGAGCCGGCTCGAGAGCGGCGTGAAGTCGACGACGTCGGCGAACAAGATGCTC
The DNA here is from genome assembly GCA_046728705.1 of Actinomycetota bacterium. Lineage (GTDB taxonomy): Bacteria > Actinomycetota > Thermoleophilia > Gaiellales > Gaiellaceae > JACDAN01. The sequence goes on along the minus strand of JBKPFE010000246.1, from coordinate 1,611 downwards.
GCGTCGTCGAACTGGTCGGCGATCGAGTTCGGATCGGATTGCAGCCGCTGCGCGACGTCGGCCGGGAGGACGTTGAGCAGGAGCGCTTCGACCCGAGCCTGCGCGGCCTCTCGACCTCGCGCGAAGGTCACGAGCAGCACCATCGCCACGAGCGAGACCACGACGATGTTGAGGACGTCGAAGGTCCGGACGAAGGCCTCTGGCAGGTCGGCGCCGTCCGGCCGAACGACTTCCGAGAGAACAAGCGCGAGCAGGATCGTGGCAACGAAGGCCGCAAACCACGTCCAGGCTCGGCGGGGGCGGTCGAACGCAACCGCCCCGAGCGGCGCGAACAGCGACCACAGGATCACCCCGCTGGACTCGCGGAGGCCACCGAGCATGACCGTGCCGGCCGCGGGCGCGACGAGAATCAACAGCTGCTGCGCCGTCCGAAGCAATGGGAAGTTCCCGGTCCGCGCGAAGACGACGAGGCTGGTAGCCGATCCGGCGGCGTAGGCCCACGGCGTGAGCGCAACCGCGTGCTCACCCACAAGCCAGTACAGGTAGCCCCAGAGGAGCGCGACCGGGAGGATCACGAGCGCCACGCCGACGAGCAGGCGCTTCCGGAAGCGCTCGTCAGCCGTGTCGCGCGGATCCGCTCCGATGGCGAGGACGCGGTCTCGAAGCGCCGCGGTCATCCCGGCGAGCGTAGACGACGGCGTGCTTTGAGGTCTGGCGGCGTCCCGTTAGGGTTGCCGATGTACCCGCCTCGTGCCCGCGAGTCGTTGTCCGTTCGTAAAAGCACGTTCGGTGGCCGGCCACCCATCAGCCGCGCCTCACACCTCTGTGGTCACAACACCTAGCGACGACCGATAATCAGGCTTACGGGGTAGTCGCGCGGCCGTACTGCGCCGCCGCGGGGGCTCTGCGCGATCACGCGACCGACGCGCGGGGACCGCGCCCTGCGGACGCGGCCGACCCGGCAGTTGCGTGCTCGGATGCGCGCCCGCGCCTTCGCGAGGCGCAGCCCGATCACGTTCGGGATGCGGCAGCGCACCGACTGCAGTGGCAGCGGCGGCGGTGCTGGCGGAGGCGGCGGTGGTGAGGGCAGTGGCGGTGGGGGCGGTGGCGGTGGGGGAGGAGGTTGAGGTGGAGCTGGCGGAGGCGGCGGTGCCGGCGGAGGCGGCTCAGGCGGCGATGGCGGAGACCGCGGTGCTGGCGGAGGCGGCTGAGGCGGCGATGGCGGAGGCGGGGGTGGCGGAGGAGGCGGCGGCGGCGGCGGAGGCGGCGGCGGCGCTCCATACCAGTTACGGTGCTGCGCGTCGCCACCGAACTGGCCCCACTCGATAGGCCCGTACGTCTGACCGTGCAGGTCATATAGCCAGACCCTGTCGTATGGTCCTTCATAGCCGGCCCAGGCGCTCCCCAGCACCACGAGCTCGTTCCGGCTGTCATTGTCGACATCCGCAGGCACGCCACCAGAGCCGATCATGAGCGCCTTCGGGAAGTGTGGGTGCATGACGCCGTTGCGGTTGTAGAGCCGCACGTCGCCCTGGGTAGACGAACCGCCCACCTGCTTTGTGATGGCGATGTCCGGGAAGGAGTCGCCGTCCACATCTCCGATCACGGGGG
>JBKPFE010000170.1:0-2567 GCA_046728705.1 Actinomycetota bacterium | reverse complement strand
CTCTTCTTCCGCCTCCTCGTCCTCGCGGAGCCGGAGAGCCAGTTCACATTGATCGAGGAGTACGCGTCCTCCTCGCCCGACCTGCCCGGCTACTTCAACGCAGTCAGCGAGCTCTACGTCGAGCAGGCCGCGAAGCTCGAGTACGTCTCGATCCAGAATCTCTCGCAGGAGACCTGGCACTTCGCGTCCCACCACGCGCAAGTCGAGCGGGACGCGGAGCTGGACTGGGTCGCCGGCGGATTCGGCTCGAAGAAGGGCAAGGTCTGGATCCAGAACGACCTGACCGGCCAGGGCGCGACCTCGCGGGTGACCGGGGCCTATTTCGCCGACGGCGTGCAGCACCTCGACTACGACACCTACCAGCTGCACGCGGCGCCGAACACGACGTCCGACTTCGCGTTCAAGGGTGCCTTGCGCGACGAGGCGACCGCGGTCTGGCGGGGAATGATCCGGGTCGAGGAGGACGCCCAGCGCACGAACGCCTACCAGGAGAACCGGAACCTGATGCTGTCGCCGACGACGCACGCGGTTCCGATCCCGGGCCTGGAGATCCTCGCCAACGACGTTCGCTGCACGCACGGCGCGACCGTCGGCCAGGTCGACCGGGAGCAGCTGTTCTACCTGATGTCGCGCGGGCTCTCGCGCGGCGAGGCCGAGCGGCTGATCGTGCGCGGCTTCTTCACCGACGTCCTCAACCGCGTCGAGCTCGAGCCGGTGCGCGAGGCGCTCAGCGAGGCCCTCGAGGCCCGCATCCCGCAGGCCTAAGCACCAAGCTCCCGCGCGCTCATTCGCGTTTTGGATGCTTAGCAAACCCTTCGCAAGGCCTTAACAGGCCAGAGGCAAACTCGAAGGGTGCGTGTGCTGCTCGGCGTCGGAGTGCTGGCCACCTTCCTGGCGATCCCCGCAGATGCGGCCGCGCCGGGCGGGCGGATCGTCTTCTCCCGCGAGATAGGCGAGCAGGCTGAGCTGTTCTCGATCCGGCCCGACGGGTCGCGGCTCATGCGCCTGACGTACGTAGCCGGGTACGACGACGGGCCGGCATGGTCGCCGAACGGCCGTCTGATCGCGTCGTTCGGCCTCGGCGGAGTCATTGTCAGGAATGCAGATGGGTCGGTCGTGCGGCTGATCGCGATCCCTGTGGAGGGGTTTATCGAGGAGCTCCAATGGTCGCCGGATGGACGGTGGCTCTCCTACCTAGTTGAGCACTGCCAGTACGAGGAGCCGCGTGGTTACGTCCTACCCCCATGCGCGGATCTCTGGGTTGTGCGTGCGGACGGGCAACGCGCGCGCAGGCTCCTCGACCGCGAGGTCGACATGCTCGACGACCCCTCCTATGCCTGGTCAGCGGGCAGCCGACGACTTGTCTATGAGAGGCTGTCGACAGGGCCCTCGGGGCTCGCCGTCGTGGAGCTGCTCTCAGGTCGGCATGGACGCATTCGGGGAACAGCGCGATCTGCAGACCCGTCGTGGTCGCCGTCTGCCGAGATCGCCTTCGTCCGTGGTAACGATCTGTTCACCGTACGGCCGCCCGGCCATGGCCTGAAGCGACTCGCGCAAGGGAAGCGGCTCGCGAGGCCTGTCTGGTCGCCCGACGGCCGCCGGCTTGCCTATCTAGCCGACGAGAGCAGCTTGGATGAGAATCGCTGGGGCGTCTGGGTGGTTCAGGCCGATCGGCGACGGCGCTGGCGAATCGGAAGGGCCACCGAGGACCGGCAGCCAGTTTGGTCGCCGGACTCGAAGCACCTCCTGTGGGAGAACTTCCTTCGACGGTTGATGGTGGCGCCGAGCACTCGGCCGTCGCGCGCGAGATTTCTCACGCGGGGCTCCAATCCCGACTGGCGCTGATTTAAGCGTCCCGTAACGGCGCCGTCTCTACGCTGGCCCCGTGGCCGTGCTGCTCGGCATCGCGTTCCTCGCCGGACTGATCACGGCGATCTCTCCGTGCGTGCTGCCTGTGCTTCCGGTATTGCTTGCCGGCGGCGCTTCGGGTCGCCGGCCCTACGCGATCATCGCCGGCCTCGTCGGGAGCTTCACCGTCTTCACCGTGGCCGGCGCCTCGCTGCTCGATGCTCTGGGCCTGCCGGATGACTTCCTGCGCGACTTGGCGATCGCCCTGCTGCTCGTGCTCGCTGCAACGCTCCTCTTCCCGCGCCTCGCCGGCCTGCTGGAGCGGCCCTTCCTCTTCCTAACCAGGCGACACGCGGACGCCGACAGCAACGGCTTCGTGCTCGGCGCGAGCCTGGGCCTGGTGTTCGTCCCTTGCGCTGGTCCGGTGCTCGCCGCCGTCACCGCGCTGTCGGCGACCGGCGACATCGGCCTCCGCACCTTCGCCGTCACGTTTGCCTATGCACTCGGAGCCGGCCTGCCGATGCTGGCGATCGCGATCGGAAGCCGTCGGCTGACCGAAGGCATGGGCGTTCTCCGCCGCCACGCCGAGACGACTCGCCGGGTGGCAGGCGCCGTGATCGGCGTCACCGCACTCGCGATTGCCTTCGGCGCCGATCAGCGCTTCACGACCGCCGTCCCCGGCTACACCGAGGCGCTGCAGGAACGGGTGGAACGAAACG
>JBKPFE010000388.1:0-1659 GCA_046728705.1 Actinomycetota bacterium | reverse complement strand
CGCGCCGACGGGCGAAGGGCCGACGAGCTGCGGCCGCTCGAGCTCGAGGTCGACTACCTGGAGCAGCCCCAGGGCTCGGCGCTGATCTCGCTCGGCCGCACGCGAGTTCTCTGCACCGCCTCGATCGAGGAGGGAGTGCCGCGCTGGCTGAAGGGGGCAGGGCGAGGCTGGATGACCGCCGAGTACGGCCTCCTGCCGGCCTCGACGGGAGAGCGGACGGCGCGCGAGGCGAGCACCGGCCGCCAGAAGGGGCGCACGGTCGAGATCCAGCGGCTGATCGGGCGCGCCTTGCGCTCGGTCACCGACCTCGAGGCGCTGGGCGAGCGGACGCTGTGGCTCGACTGCGACGTGCTCCAGGCCGACGGTGGCACCCGCTGCGCCGCGATCTCCGGCGCCTACGCGGCCGCACGGCGGGCGCTCGACCGCCTCGGGCTCGGCCGCGCTCTGACGGATTCGGTTGCCGCAGTCTCGGTCGGGCTGGTCGACGGTGAGCCGACGCTCGACCTCGAGTACTCGGAGGACTCGCGCGCGGAGGTTGACGTCAACGTTGTGATGAGCGGCGACGGCCGCTTGATCGAGGTGCAGGCGACGGCCGAGGGCGCGCGGTTCTCACGGGACCAGCTTGACGAGATGCTCGATCTCGCCCGCGCCGGCATCGAAGAAATCAGCAGCGCGCAGCGTGACGCGGTGGAGGCCCCGGTTGCCTGACCTCACCTGGGCCGAGCTCCTCCTGCGCATCGGCCTGGCGTCGGTGCTCGGCGGCGCGATCGGCTTGGAGCGCGAGCTCCGGGAGCGCGAGGCGGGCCTACGCACCCATATGCTCGTTTCCGTCGGCGCTGCGCTGTTCACGCTCGTCTCCGCGTTCGCGTGGACGGACTGGCGCTTCTCGAACGAGAGCGGAGTCGTGTTCGATCCCACCCGCATCGCGGCGCAGGTCGTCACCGGCATCGGCTTCCTCGGCGCCGGCGCGATCATCCGGCAGGGCCTGTCGGTCCGCGGGCTGACGACGGCGGCGACGCTCTGGGTCGTCGCGGCGATCGGGATGGCGACAGGCGCCGGGTACTACGCTGCCGCCGCGATCACGACCGTGCTCGTGTTGTTCAGCTTGTGGCCGTTACGGCTCCTGGCGTATCGCCTGTCTGAGCGGTACCGGCCCGAGGAGGGACGCCTCGCGGTCGACTTCCCTGCCGGCGCGAGCGCCGTCTCCGTGCTGGAAGCGGTCGAGAGCGCGGGCGCAATGGTGCGTTCGCTCGAGTTCGAGGAGGAAGGCGACCGGAGGCGGGTCGACATGCGTGTTCGGATCGAGCGCGGGCGCTCGGCCGCGGCGCTGATCGACGCCCTGACTCGGGCCCACGCCGTCAAAGGCGCCCGCTGGAACCCCTGAAGGCGAAGCTCGCCTCTCGCAACCCGGGCAAGCTGCGCGAGCTCCGTAGCGCCCTCGTGGGCTGGGAAGTCGAACCGCTCGAGGCCGAGGACTACCCACCCGAGCAGGGTCAGACCTACTACGAGAACGCCCGGGCCAAGGCCGAGTTCGGGCACGCCGTGAAGCCCGCGGCGTGGATCCTGGGCGAAGACTCAGGGCTAGAAGTCGAAGGCCTCGCGGGTCGGCCGGGCGTCCAGTCGGCGCGGTTCGCTGCCGGCGAACACGTCGAGCGCTTG
>JBKPFE010000015.1:0-5545 GCA_046728705.1 Actinomycetota bacterium | reverse complement strand
GCGCCGCCTCGGCACCCCACACGCTGAGGGTGAGGGCGTGAGCTCCGTGCGTGAAGAACACGCGTCCTGATCGACCGGTCATCGTTCCGCGCCGTCGCGCGTACTCGAACCGTGGCTCGACCGACCACTGGAGCTCGACCGAGCCGTCGAGGCACTCGACCTGACGGACGATTTCTCGCATCGGCGCCAGGCGGCCAGCGGGCGAGAGCGTCATCCCATCGGTCAGGCGCACCGATCCGCGGGCGGTGCGAAAGGTCGTCTCGAGCACGTTCGTTCCGGGGACATAGCGGCGGGCAACGTCGTACGGCTCGACGGGGTGAAGCGCGAACGCCCCACCGCGCCCGGCGTCGAGGATCGCCCCGAATACCGAGGGGGAATCGACGTTGGGAAGACAGAGCCAGTCGATCGAGCCGTCACGGGCGACGAGAGCAGCGGTGCGGCCGTCACCGATGACGGCGTAGTCCTCAATCGGGGCGTAACCGTTCTGCCGCATCGCCTACCTGTGGCCGGCGAAGACCGCGGGGCTACGCCTCAGCGCTCTCCTTCTCGGGGTGACCGGGAGTGACAGCGCGGCGCGTAGGCTCCTCGACGAGGTTGAGCACGCGCATGCCGTGCGTGAAAACCACGGCGCCGCCGAGCCAGCCGCCGAGCGTGAGGAAGCCGAAGCCGATCAGGGTCAGGGCGAGCGGCCAGCCGCCGACGGTGCGTTCGACGTAGTCGCCGTGACCGGCGATCGCCGCGATCAGGAAGAACACGGTCGCCGTCACCATCGAGCTCAGGTGGATGGTGGCGGTACGCCACAGGGGCGTGCCGCGCGTGATCCCGAGCCAGTCGAGCAGGCCTGCCAGCGCGGTCGGCACGGTCACGATCAGGCCGGCGACGAGCGCCAGCCACCAAGCGGTCGCCAGGTTGCCCTCGCTGACCCCGAGCGCCGAGAGGACCCCAAACGCCGTCGCGCCGGTGTAGAGACCGATCGTGGCGTCGGTGAGCGGCGGATGGAGAGGGTGGCCGGGGAAGCCCTTGACGAGATAGCTGAGCCTCATCTCGATCTCCTTTGTGTCGGCGTGTGCCGGAGTCTTACCCGGATCGGCGAGATTCAGCGATGCCCGAAATGATGAGCCGGTGGGAGCGCTGAGCCCAGCTCCGGCACGCCGGCGACCCGCCGCGCCAGCGGACCGAGCGTCTCCAACTCCCGCACCAGCACGTTCTGGTTCCGCTCCAGCCGCTCGAACCGCCCCCGTGCCAGGATCAGCGGCTCACCGCGGACGATCGCTCGGTGCCGGTCGTAGACCTGCGGCGGGACGATCAAGTTCATCTGCCCGAACTCGTCCTCGAGCAGCATGAAGACGACGCCGTTCGCGGTCGCCGGCCGCTGGCGCGCGATCGCCATCCCCGCCACGGCCACTTGGGACCGGTCCGGTGCCTGGCACAGGTCGTGGCTCGAAAGGACAGATGCGGCGAGGTGGGGCCGGAGGAGCTCCAGCGGGTGGATCCCGACCGTGAGGCTCGTCGTTTGGTAGTCGCTCAGCATCCGCTCCCACTCGGTCGGTTCCGGAAGCTCCGGCGTCTCGACGGTGGGATCAAGCGCCAGGGCCAGCTGCCGCTCCTCTCCGCCTGAACCGGGAACCGACGCCGACCTCGGCGCCAGCCCGGCCTCCCAGAGCAGTGGCCGCGCGTCCTCGCCGAACGCCGCGCACGCGCCGCTCGAGATCAGCGCCTCCAGCCCCTCGCGTCGCAGCGGCGCCCGCTGCGCAAGCTCCCGGACCGACCTGAACGGACCGTTGCGCTCGCGCTCCTCGACCAGCGCCTTTGCATCGTCCTCCCCGATCGAGGTCACGTACTCGATTCCGATCCGCACCTTGCCGGCCTGGACTACGCACTTCGCCTCGCTGAGGTTGACGTCGGGCGGGAGTACCTCGACCCCGCGCCGCTGCGCGTCGCGCACCAGCGTCGCCGGTGGGTAGAAGCCCATCGGCTGCGCGTTCAGGAGTGCGGCCAGGAACTCGGCCGGGTAGCGGCGGCGCAGCCACTGCGACTGGTACGCGAGCAGCCCGAAGGCCGCCGCATGCGACTTCGGGAAGCCGAAGCCGGAGAAGCCGACGAGCTTGTCGTAGATCTCGTTGGCCAGCCGCTCCTCCACCCCGTTCGCGGCCGCCCCCTCGACGAAGCGCTTCCGGTAGGCCTCCAGCGCCGCCTCGCTCCGCTTGCGGCTCATCGCACGGCGCAGCCCCTCCGCCTCCCCCACGCTGAACCGCGACAGCGCCATCGCTACTTCCAGCACCTGGTCCTGGAAGACGACGACGCCGAGGGTGTCCTTCAACGGCTCGGCGAGCAGGGGATGGTCGACGGGCGGGACGAAGCTCGGGTCCTCGCGCAGCCGCTGACGGTGCGCGATGTACGGGTGGACGGCCTTGCCCTGGATCGGCCCGGGCCGTACGAGCGCGACCTGCACCATGATGTCCTCGAGCGTCTCCGGCCGGGTGCGGAGGATGCTCTGCATCTGAGCGCGGCTCTCGATCTGGAACGCGCCGACGGTGTCCGCTGCCTGGATCTGCGCGAAGACTTCCTTGTCGTCGAGCGGGATGCGCGAGAGGTCGATCGGCTCGCCGCGCAGGTGCGCGATCTGCTCGACGCACTCCTCGACCGCGGAGAGCATCCCCAGCCCGAGCAGGTCGATCTTGAGAAAGCCGGCGTCGTCGCAGGAGTCCTTGTCCCATTGGCACAGCTGCCTTCCGGCCATGGCCGCCGGCTGGACGGGGACGAGCTCGACCAGTGGCCGTGACGAGATCACCATCCCGCCGGGGTGCTGCGAGATGTGGCGCGGGAGGCCGGCGATCTCGCGCGTCAGCTCGGCGAAGGCGCGCCAGCGCGGTGAGGTCGCCTTGTCCCCGAAGCCAGGAACGAGCCGGAGCTCCTCGCCGACGCGCTTCGCGTTCCAGCCGTCCGAGACCCTGGCGAGCCGCTCGAGCTCGCCGAACGGGAGCCCGAGTGCTTTGCCGATGTCGCGGATCGCGCCTCTGGAGCGGTAGGTCGAGAAGCTGGCGACGAGCGCTGCGTGCTCGCGCCCGTAGCGTTCGGTGACGGCCACGATCAGCTTCTCGCGGATATCGCGTGGGAAGTCGAGGTCGATGTCGGGGACGGCGTTCAACTCGCGGTTGATGAAGCGCCCGAGCGAGAGGCCGGCTTGGACGGGATCGACGTGTGAGAGCCCAGTCAGGTAGCAGACGATCGAGCCGACCGAGCTGCCGCGGCCGCGGCCGGGCGGGAGCGTGTTTCTCGGGGAATGGCGCCCGCGGACCTCGTTGGCGACGTCGCGTGCGAGCTCGAGCACTTCGTGGTGGAGCAGGAAGAAGCCGGCGAGGCCGAGCTCGTCGATCAGCTTCAGCTCCTCCTCGAGGCGTGCACGGGCGTCGGGCTTGAGGCCGGCCGTGAAGCGGCCTGTCCGCGCCAGCGGACCGGTGGAGGAGGTCTGGGGGAACCGGGAGGTTCCCCCAGCTCCGTACCGCTCGTCGAAGGCTCGGTTGCAGACCTGAGTGAGCCGCGCGATGGCCGGTTCGGCCTGGTCTGAGAAGTCCGGGTAGCGATAGCCGAGCTCCTGCGTGAGGTCGAACTCGCAGCGCTCGGCTATTACGGACGTGCGTTCGACCGCGTCCCGGTCGAGCGGGAAGCGGTCGGCGATCTCTTGCGGTGCCCGCAGGACGGCCTCGTGGTTCCCGCGCCGCTCTGGCTCCGAGCCCTCGAGCGAGGTGCGGTGGCGGATCGCGACGAGCGCGTCCTGTAGGCGCACGCGGCCCGGATCGTGGGCGTGAACGTCGCCGGTAACGACCGTTTCGATCTCGAGCGCCTCGGCCAGGTCGCGGAGACGGGCATTGCGCCGCATGTCTCCCCGCTCGAACGGCCGCTGGAGCTCGACGAAGAAGCGCTCACGGCCGAACGCCTGCGCCAGGGAGGCAGCAGCATTGGGATTCTGGACGGCGAGCCCGAACCGCGAGCAGCCGGAGAGGCAGACGAGACCCTCGTTCAGCTCCTCGAGCAAGGGCTGGTCGAGCGCCGGCTCCAACGCGGGCTCGCCCTCCTTCGGACGAGTGTGTGCGTGCGCCGCGGTCAGCAGCCGGCAGAGGTTCGCGTAGCCGCGCTGGCTCTCGACGAGCAGCGTGATGTGCGAGCCGTCGGCGAGGGTGACTTCTGTCCCGGTGATCGGCCGGACGCCGAACGCCCTCGCGGCGTGCGCGAACTCGAGCGAGCCGTAGACCCCGTCGTGGTCGGTGAGCGCGAGCGCCTCGTAGCCGAGCTCCGCCGCTCGTACCGCCAGCTCCTCGGGCAGCGAGGCGCCGTCGAGGAACGAATAGGCTGAGTGGGCATGGAGCTCGACGTAGGCCAAGCCGTTCTCCTAGGCCCCGGCGAGGGCGAGCGGTTGAACGAGCGGATCGTCGTGAAGATCGAGCGGCCCGAGCTGTCGGTCAACGAGGTCAACGTGGAAGGGCCCTTCGAGGGTGCCGGGCCGCACTTCCACAAGGAGCACGTCGACGTGTTCTACGTCCTCGAGGGCGAGCTCGAAATCACAAATGGCACCGAGACGCTGCAGGCGGGTCCAGGGACGTCCGTTGCCGTCCCGCCCGGGATCGTCCACGGGTTCACGATTCCCGGTCCCGGCGGAGCTCGCTACCTGAACATCCATGCGCCCGACGGAGGCTTCATCGAGTACCTGCGTCGACGAATAGCCGGTGGCGACTTCGCCTGGGACAGCTACGACGTCGACGAGCCCTACGGGCCGGCTGAGGCGATTGTGGCGGGGCCTGACGGCGGCGAGCGGCTGGTGCGCCGAGTCATCGAGAACACGATTCGGGCCGAGACGACCGAGCTCTCGCTGTTGGAAATGACGTTCGACGAGCGCTGGGAAGGGGTCGACCCCCACCACCACGACGACCACGTCGATTCGTTCTTCGTCCTCGACGGCGAGGCCGAGTTCCTGCTCGGGCGGGAAACGGTGCGGGCCGGCGTGGGGACGTACGTGGCGGCTCCTCCCGGCATTACCCACGGATTCCGCCCGGTCGCTCCGGCCCGCTTCCTCAACATCCACGCGCCGGACGCGGGTTTCGCGGGGCGCGCCCGCGGGCGCTAGGGCATGGACGCCCGAGAGCGCTACGACGAGGTCGCAGCCGACCTCGACGCTCGCGAGCCGGATGTCCAGCTCGGCCAGATGATGGGCATGCCGATCATCAAGTACGGCGGCAAGATCATCGCCGGCTACTGGCACGACATGATGGCGTTCAAGCTGCCGGACGACGGTGAGCGCGAGCAGGCCGTCGCACTGGAAGGCGCCGAGCTGTTCGATCCGAGTGGTCAGGGACGGTCGATGCGCGCGTGGGTTGCCGTGCCGGTTGCTCACGCTGCGAAATGGAAAGAACTGGCAGAGATTGCGCTCCGGCTGCGCAAGAACCCTAAGCCCCCCGCTGGCTGAACCAGCGGCCGTGTTCGTCGTCGTGGAAGACGACGACGTTCTGGCCGCTCTCGAGCACGACATCGAAATAACGGCGGTTGACGG
>JBKPFE010000034.1:0-2283 GCA_046728705.1 Actinomycetota bacterium | reverse complement strand
CCCCATGATGCGCAGCGGGCGCTCGGAGCGCGGCGGCACAACGAGCGTGCGGTAGAAGTTAGGCAGCAGCCGGATCGTGCCACCCGAGTTCGCGAGCTTGGAGACCGCGGCTTGGAACTGTCTGTCGTTCCGCACGCGGATCGTCTTGCTCGCCGTGGGCTCGGCCGCAGGCGTCGCCGCCAGCACCACGAGGGTGAGCACTGCGGATGCCAATGACTGAGTTGGACTCATCCGGCGTCGCTGGATGGGCGAGTGTAAGACGCGCGTGGCGACGAGGAGGCCTCGCACGGATTCCGGATAGTGATGGCTTGCCGACAAGTCCGAGCGGTAAGGACAACATCAGCTTTTCGCCGAAAGCCGGGGAACGAATCGGCACTCAGGTCGCGGCTGAGCTGGTCGACACCCCTCGGTCCAAAAGGGTCCGCTACGCGCTGAGATCTTCACCGCCGCACCCCAGCAAGTCGGGTCGAGCCGTCTTCGTGGGAGTCTGCTTCGATGACGCACGCTTAGACGCGCGCTCACACCCCCGGCAAGGCCGATGAAGGTCGACGTCGTGCGTTGTAGCGCTTTGATCAATTCGCTCGAGGCTAACGCCGCGGGATTTAGCCGGTACGGCCGATTTTTGAGCTTGGCTCCTGCTTGCCCACTCGTCAGTGGGCCTGGAATAGAACCGATAGCTGAATAGCGCGAGTAGCGCTCGGGGGCCGCATATATGGCGAGCTCCACGCGCATCTCAGCATTGGCCTAGGGCAGCTCCGTCATCGCGCTGCCGCCCCCGCGGCGAACGGGCTCTGCCGCGGCGAGCACGCCGCCGCCCGTCAGAAACTCGATCCCCGTCGCGGCCCCGATCTCACCCGCGTTCGCGAAGCGATGACCCCGAGCCTCGAGCGCCGTCCGCTCGGGAGTCAGCAGGAATGCCGGCTCCGCGCCCGTGCTCACGGCGTTGCGTTGGCTCGCGCGCGGATCGGCGATCGCCTGCGGCAGCGTCAGGCCGAGGTCGACACGGTCGAGCAGGATCTGCAGCACGGTCGTGATGATCGTCGCGCCGCCGGGCGAACCGAGCGCGAGGAACGGCATGCCAGCCTTGGTGACGATCGTGGGCGCCATCGAGCTACGCGGCCGCTTGCCTCCCTCGACGCGGTTCGGATGCGTCGTCGAGTCGAAGTTGAAGTCCGTCAACTCGTTGTTGAGCAGGAAGCCGAAGCCGGGGACGACCAGCCCGGAACCGCCCGTGGCCTCGATCGTGAACGTGTACGAAACCACGTTTCCCGACTTGTCCGACGTCGTCAGGTGCGTCGTCGTCTCCGCACCTTCGTAGGGGTAGGGATCTCCCGGCGGGACGGCACCCGGCGCGGCCGTCTCCTTGATCAGCGCGCGCCGCGTGGCGGCGTAGTCCTCAGACAGCAAACCGCTCAGCGGCACGTCGAAGTACGCCGGATCGGCGAGGTACGCGTTTCGGTCAGCGAACGAGTAGCGCGACGCTTCCAGGTAGTAGTGCAGCGCCGCCTCGCGCGTCATCGAGGGGAGGTCGTAGCCCTCGAGGATGTTCAGCGCCTCACCGACCGTCGAGCCGCCGCTCGACGGCGGGCCCATCCCGTACACGTCGAGGCCTCGGTAGTTCACATGCGTCGGCACTCGCTCCGGGGCGGCGTACGTGTGCAGATCGCGCATCTTCATTACGCCGCGCCGCCAGACGTGGTTGGCCGTCGGGCTGGCGGGCGGATGCCGGACAGCTTCGACGAGCGCGTCCGCGACCGCGCCCCGATAGAAGCCTTTGGCGCCGAGATGCGCGATCCGCTCGTACGTCTTGGCGAGCGCCGGGTTGGTGAACACCGTGCCGACGTCGCGCGGGGTTCCGTCGGCGTCGAGGAAGAGCGCGGCGCTGGCTGGGATGTCGTCGAACCAGTCACGGTTCGCATTCGCCTGATCGAACCAGACCTGGTCGATGACGTAGCCGTGACGTGCAACGTGAATCGCAGGCGCGAAGACCTCTGCGAGCGACATCGTCCCGAACCTCTCGAGCGCGTCGACCCACGTCTCGACCGTGCCGGGTACCCCGACGGAAAGGCCGCTGTAGCGAGCGTCGCTAAACGGCAGCGGCACGCCGTTCTCCCAGAAGGACGTCGGATGCATAGCCGCCGGTGCGGTCTCGCGCCCGTCGATCGTCGTGACGGCCCCGCCGGCGGTACGGAGGACCATGAAGCCGCCGCCGCCGATTCCACACGAGAACGGCTCGGTGACGCCGAGCACAGCCGCCGAGGCGACAGCGGCGTCGACAGCGTT
>JBKPFE010000156.1:0-1764 GCA_046728705.1 Actinomycetota bacterium | reverse complement strand
GATCACCGAGTGGTCGCGGCGCGCGTCACGGCAGATCTCGCAGATCTCCTCCTCCGTCCAGTTGCCGCAGTCGGCGCAGAAGCGGACGCGTTCCTTCGCCTCCTGCAGCGCGCCCGCGAGCTCGAGCGCCTCATCCTTGGGCGCACGGAGCAGATGGAACGCGAGCCGGTGCGCCGTCCGCGTGCCGACGCCGGGCAGCCGGGTCAGCTGCGCGACGAGGTTCTCGATCGCGGGGCTGAACACGCGGCCATTGTGCCTGTCTGGATCGGACCAGACGTCCTTCGAAAGGTCGGGCTGGTTAAGCTCGCCGGCCGTGCGTCGTCTGCAAACACGTTCACTCGTCTTCGGCGTGCGGTGACTCGGTGCGTTTTCTGATCACTGGAGGAGCCGGTTTCATCGGCTCCCACCTCGCCGATGAATTGCTCGAACGTGGCGACCAGGTGCACGTCCTGGACGACCTCTCGACGGGCTCGATAGACAACCTGCGGCATCTCAAAGGGAAACCTGGATTCGACTACACGATCGATTCCGCCGCCAATGCTCCCATCGTCGCCGAGCTTGTGGACAGCGCCGACGTTGTCTTCCACCTCGCGGCAGCTGTCGGGGTTCAGCTGATCGTCGAGAGCCCAGTCCGAACGATCGAGACGAACGTGCACTGCACTGAGGTTGTCCTCGCCCAAGCCAGCAAGAAGAAGAAGCCGGTCTTCATCGCGTCGTCGAGCGAGGTGTACGGGAAGAGTGCCGATCTCCCGTACCGGGAGGACGGGGATCTCACGCTCGGAGCGACGATCAAGGGTCGTTGGTCATATGCCTGCTCGAAGGCGATCGATGAGTTTCTCGCCATCGCGCACTGGAAAGAGCGCAAGCTGCCGACTGTCATCGGCCGTCTCTTCAACACCGTTGGACCGCGCCAGACCGGTCGCTACGGGATGGTGATTCCGAACTTCGTTGCCCAGGCGCTCGCCGGCCGACCGCTCACCGTCTACGGAGATGGAACACAGCGCCGCTGCTTTTGCCATGTCGCCGACGTCGTACGCGCGCTCGCCGATCTGATGCGACGGGAAGACGTCTACGGCGAGGTCTTCAACATCGGCGCCGAAAGCGAGATCGAGATTCGCAAGCCCGCAGAGCGAGTGCTCGAGCTCACGGGCTCGTCATCAGAGATCACGCTGGTCCCATATGAAGTGGCTTACGAGGAGGGCTTCGAGGACATGCACCAGCGCCTCCCCGATACGACGAAGATCCGCGAGCGCATCGGCTGGCAGCCGACCAAGTCGCTCGACGAGATGCTCGCCGACGTCATCGACGAGCATCGGGCCGGCAGCTGAACGCGAGGCTTGCGGCTAGCCGGTTGCCGCGAGTGCGGGCGCGGGAGTGTCCTGAAGCAGGCCGTTGCGCTGTGCCCAGCGACTCGCCTCGGTCCGGTTCGCGACGTCGAGCTTGCGATAGATGTTCGACAGGTGGAACTTGACCGTCTGCTCGGTCACCCAGAGCATCCGAGCGAGCTGTGCGTTGGAGTGTCCCTCTGCAACGAGCCGCAGGATCTCGAGCTCGCGGCGGGTCAGGCCAAGAGCGTCGTCCAATTTCGCTTTCTCGGCTGCCGGAGCAGGTGCATCGGCGCGCCGACCGGCGAGATAGACCGAGTGCGAGAACGCCTGGCGGACCGCCGAGGCGAGATCCTCCGGATGCGCCGTTTTCACGACGTAGGCGGAGGCGCCCGCGACGAGCGCGGCATCGATCACCTGCGAATCCGTATGCATCGAG